>CAYFYU010000002.1:125836-128914 GCA_964347455.1 uncultured Spirochaetota bacterium
AGGGCGCCTGCTATGGTTGAAGATTATAAAAGGAGGCTAAAAGAGAAAGGAAAAGAGAGATTCTTAAAGATGCGTTAGAAGGTGGATACGCTGTCGGTTATTTTGAGCCCTGGGATCAGTACTCCATGGAAGCGGTGGTTCAAGCTGCTGAGAACATGGATGCCCCTGTTATTATCGGCTGCGGGGGCATCATGATGGACCAGGCGTGGTTTGATGGCGGAGGAATGGAAGCTCTGGCACATGTAGGAAGGGTTTCAGCAGAGCGCTCGAGGGTGCCGACAGCCTTGCTCCTGAATGAGGTGAGCACCTTCGAACAGATCGAGAAGGGTCTCGAATACGGTTTCAATGCTGTTATGCTCGACTCATCTCACCTTCCGTTTGATGAGAATATACGCATTACGAAGAGGGTGGTCGAAGCGGCCCATGCAGTTAATGTTGATGTTGAGGCTGAGCTTGGACATCTTCCGCTTGGAACAGGAAAAGATGAAAAAGGAAAGCCTTTTCCTACCGATCCCGATCAGGCAGCTGATTTCGTAGCTCGTACGAAAGTTGATGCTCTTGCAGTTTCTGTCGGCAATATCCACGTTCTACTGAACGGCAAAGCGGATGCCCTGGACTTTGATCGTCTGGAAGAGATACATCGCAAGGTGAATGTGCCTTTGGTCATCCACGGTTCGACAGGTTTTCCAGATGACGCTGTTCCAAAGGTAATTTCGCTGGGTGTTGCAAAGTTCAATGTGGGTTCTGCACTAAAACGGGCTTTCTGGTTCGGATTAAAGGAAGCTTTAGAGGATATCCCTGCGAGTGCAAATCCTCAGAACATAATTGGTTCCAGAACCCAAAGCGATGTCCTGAGGCGTGCTCGTGAGAAGGTTCGTGAGGAAGTCGAGCGGCTCATCGCACTGTACATGAGAAAAAGTAAATCTTCTGCACATTGATTTTACGCACTGGCCGTTTTTGTTGACAGAACAGAGTAAGATGATTACTTTAACAGACGCTATAAAAAAAGTTAGACTACATCGTTAAATCAAGTTAAAAAGCAATGAAAAGAAATTTAAAAGAGAAATACGCTTCTACTCTGGAAAAGATTTTAGAGCACACAGATATGGATTTATTTGCAGAAACAACAGTTGATAATGTATACCAGGAAGCGCAATTGCAAAATCGTCCTCATTTTCAATATATAATTGACGATTTATTACTCACTGGTTCAGGTGTTGAAGGGCTGGAAAATTTGTTTGAGTTGTATGAACTGGCAAGAAAAGGGAACTCTGCCCTGATTCTCAGTTCTCATTTTTCGAATTTTGATGTACCAACTCTCTACGTCCTGCTAAAAAGAGAAGGTAAGGCGATTGAAGAATTATTTGATGACATTATTTTCATAGCGGGCCGCAAGTTGACAGAAAAATGCAAATACGTAAGATCCTTAGCAGAAATGTTCACAAGAGTTGTTATTTCTGCTAAAGTTCCCAATATGACAAAAGAAGAAATTCAAAAAGCTATGGCGATCAATAAAACCAGTCAAAGGATCATTCATGAATTGAAACATAGTGGTAAGATATTTTTATTATATCCAACTGGTACCAGGATTAGATATAACTCCTCTCAAACCCATAGAGGTATCAGAGAAGTCTACAATTACATGCGTAAATTTGATTATTTTCTATGCTGTGGAATAAAGGGCAATTTATTACCTGCAAGAGATGATGTTCCCATGATAGAGGAATATCCGAACAAAGAAAGAGTAATAATGAAATTCGGTACCGTAAGACATGTTGAAAATTATTTAGACGAAATGGAAAAGAATTTTGAAGATACAAAGGGGTCCGAAAGTATTGATAAGAAACAATGGATAATTGATCAGTTAATGGAGGAAATATATTCTCTCGGAGAAGATCCACGCAAATTCATTAGTTCAAGGGCAGCGCTTGCCTCAAAAATTGAATCCACAAAAGAAAAAATCACTTCATTTTCATTCAAGAACGCAATAAAGAATATCCTTACCAATAAAAATAACGGTTGATTTCCTGTCAAGAAGCTTCCAAATCAATAAAACGCATTTTCACTGGATGTAGTGACTGGAGTTTAACCTAATTCATTCAAAAGGATTATCATCCAGAGAATCAAACTTCAGAGCATTTCGAGTATCATTTCTTCCCATTAAAGCACATTTCAGTAAGTCTCTGCGAGATTTAGTTGTTCTTGAAACCATTTTACTTGTATCACTCGGGTATATAACTAACACTCTAATGTCACTTTTGAGTTTTCCAGGATTCTCTAAATGGTCCATAGTACAATTGAAATACTGATCTTCAGATAACAGAATGTTTTTAACTTTATCAGGATACTTTCTAATAAAAGGAAGTTCAAAAAAACGAATGAATACACCTGGGCGTTTCCTACGAAAGGACAACGGTCGTGTTAATACAACAACGATATCAGTACACCCCAGATCTATAGCCCTAAATAGTGGAATAGAATCACTTATCCCACCATCAATGTACCCACTTCCATTTACGTAAATAACTCTGTTATATAGGATTGGCATTGATGCGGTGGCGCGCATCGATTCCATGAGATCGAGACCTTTGTCTCTATTACTAAAAACTTTAGCCTCTCCTGTTTTGAAATCGGTTAGAATTATGTGTAGAGTGCTGGAAGAGTGTATGACCTTATCTGTATCCAGATATTTTTGTTTTTTAAGAACAGAATCTACTAAAAAATCTATATCTGCAATTTTAGAAAATCTAAAATAATTAATAAAATTTCTATTGCTTATGTCATCTAAATAAACAGTTACAGCAAGTTTTGCCTGGCCAGCTAAGAAATAGGCTCCATTTATAGCACCAGCTGATGAGCCAAGGACATGATCAAAGCTTTTTCCGAACCCCAACTCTTCAAGAGCCATTAACGAAGCCATGGAGTAAATGCCCCGCATACCTCCGCCCTGTACCACGAGTCCGGTCTGAATGTCACTTTGAGTCCTTCTTGCTGGCACTTTGTTTCGCAGCCTGAGATTTTCGATTAATTCAGAATGCATATGGACAGATACACGCCCAATCAGATTTGCTATTTTAT
>CAYFYU010000002.1:128924-134672 GCA_964347455.1 uncultured Spirochaetota bacterium
ACAGCCTATGATACATTAGTCGCTGGTGACAACTCACCAGTTTACTGGAGCTAATTTATACGAATTGTTTACCGGAACTAATTATAGAATAAAGTTTTTAAAAAGGTTACAAGTTTATGTATATGGTTCAGCTCTCTCCCACGATTTTTTACACATTTTTACATTTAGATCATAACTGAGCAAAACTTTAGTTCTATTATATATGGTAACAAAATTACTTAATGGAGGTTGTTACCATGAAGCGAAAGACAATTATTCCGGTAGCAGTTTTAGTTGTACTGAGTTTTGTTTTCACATCAGGGCTGAACCTCTTTGCGGATGTTCAGGATTTCGATGAGGAGTTGAGCAGCCTGACAGGTGTGGTATCATTTAAGATGCCCGGTGGGTATTTTCTCCAAACGGATGCAGGGGAGGAGTACAAGCTCGGTCTTGGACCGATATGGAGACTCGAGGGTATCGGGTTGGAATTAAAACAGGATGATCGTATAACAGTGACAGGTTTCAAGAATGATGATGGATTCATTCTTGTAACTTCAGTTAAGAAGGGTTTGAAAAACTATGAACTTGCAGAACCCGGCGACTTCGCTGACCTGAACTACGGTCCCCGTTACGGGATGGGCAGAGGAATGATGGACCGATACGATGAATCTTATAGAAGAGCAAACAGATGGAACGATCGCGGCTGGTTTCGAGGACGGGGCCGACACTGCTGGTAATTCTTTTCCAATAGAGAAAATGATGGTGAGGGAAGCTCATGTTGATGAGCTTCCCTTTTTTATTCCTGCCCCCTTTGTGGCGTCCACAATAAAATCAGGTGGTAAAAGATTTCAACAGTGCCGGTCCAATTGTTCTCCCTGATTGTAATCATCGACAGGATTTTTACAGCTATATTCTTTTTCAAATCAAAGTCACTAATCTACGAATAACCGCATCAAGGTAAAAATTGTTGACACTTATTATGACAATATTATCGTATAATCTATATATAAATACCGAAATTTCTCCTGCGCACTTCCTTAATACATACAGTAGAATTGGTTATCAGATGATCTATGGCTAAACCTATTTTGTTTATTGTTGATGATGATCCCGAGGTATTGCGTGCCGTCGCGCTCGACCTGAGGCGCGAATACGGCAATAAGTACCGGGTGATGCGTGCCGACTCGGGTGAGACGGCATTAGAGGCTCTCAAACAGCTAAAACTCAGCGGAGATCAGGTGGCACTCTTCTTGATCGACCAGCGTATGCCGAGGCTCACCGGGGTTGAGTTCCTGGAGGAAGCAATTCCTCTTTTCCCCAAAGCTAAACGGGTCCTGCTCACCGCCTATGCTGATACAAACGCTGCTATCAGCGCAATCAACAGCGCGAACATCGACTATTATCTGCTCAAGCCGTGGGATCCGCCTGAGGAGCAACTTTATCCAGTCCTAAATGACTTACTTGACGATTGGCTGGCCGGCTACCACCCTTCCTTTGAAGGGGTACGTGTGATTGGCCACCGCTGGTCACCCAAAACACACCAGGTCAAGGAATTCCTGGCACGAAATCATGTGCCTTACCGTTTATTTGACCTTGAGATCGAGCAAGAAGCAAACGACTTGCTCGAATATTCTAAACTCAAGAACCCGCGATTACCGTTGGTGCTTTTCCCCGACGGTTCAGTTTTAGAGGAGCCATCAAACTTACAAATCGCCTCAAAATCTGGAATGCAGACTCAGGCTGAGAAGCCGTTCTATGATCTGATAATTGTCGGGGCTGGTCCAGCCGGTCTTGCGGCCGGGGTTTTTGGCGGTTCTGAAGGATTGAAAACTCTGATCATCGAACGTCATGCTCCGGGGGGCCAAGCAGGGATGAGTTCCCGTATCGAGAACTACCCTGGATTTCCTGTTGGACTGTCTGGATACGATCTAGCACGAAGGGCTGTGGCTCAAGTCCGGCGCTTCGGTGTAGAGGTTCTTTCAGCTAAGGAAGTAACCGGATTACGTATCAACGATACCTATCGAAGCGTGGTGCTCGAGGACGGTAGCGTGCTGAGTTGCTATGCGCTTCTCATTGCCACTGGCGTAACTTACCGCAGGCTCGAAATAGCCCATATCAATGAACTGACCGGAGCAGGTGTGTATTACGGTGCGGCTTTAACAGAGGGGAATTCTGTCAAGGGCGAGGACGTTTATATCGTGGGTGGGGCAAATTCAGCCGGGCAGGCAGCAATGTACTTCTCCGAATACGCAAAGACCGTGACATTGATAGTCCGGGGAGGTGCTCTTTCAAGCACCATGTCACGGTATTTAATCGAACGAATAAAAGCAACCAATAACATACGAGTGTGGCTGAACACTCGTGTCACGAAACTCCAAGGCAAGGATCATCTCGAAGCCATCACCTTCACCCATAACGACACCAGCAAGGAAGAGAGGGTACCCGCATCAGCTCTATTTGTATTTATCGGGGCCACACCGCACGTTGATTGGCTAGGCGATGCGATAGCCCGAGACGAGTACGGCTTCATTATCTCCGGCCTTAATCTAACCGGAAAAAACCGACCCAAAGATTGGCCACTTGAGCGTGATCCATTCTCACTTGAGACCAGCGTACCCGGTGTTTTCGTCGCGGGGGATGTTCGCTTTGGCTCGACAAAGCGAGTGGCAACAGCGGTGGGTGAAGGAGCAATGGCGGTAATGTTCATTCATAAGTATTTGGGTGAGGTAGGCGTATGAATTCAAAAAACAAGCACGCCACTAAGCATTCAAACACCACAGGTCATCCGATCGTTCAGTCATTTCAAGAAACTGGACAAGGCTGGGAGCAGGACTGGAAGTGGTGTTCTATTAAACAGGTATTGGTCTGAGAGGTAAAATGTGCTTGAACCCTCCGTACCAGACAATGAGGATCAAAGACTTGCGACGTTGCATCGGTTGAAGATTCTTGACACTCCGTCTGATGAACGCTTCGATCGCATCACCGGGATTGCCATCCGCTTATTCGATGTTTCCATTGCAGCTATTTCATACATCGATAAAGATCGTCAGTGGTTCAAATCACGCCAGGGACTGGATCTGACAGAGATCCGGCGTGCTGTCTCATTCTGCGCATATACTATACTCGACAAAGATACCCTGGTGGTGGAAGATACGCTGGAGGATGAGCGCTTTTCCGATAATCCTCTGGTCACCAAGGAGCCAAAAGTTCGTTTCTATGCCGGACATCCCCTGACCGTGGGAGATGGAAACCGCATCGGTACGCTGTGCATCTTTGATCGCCAAAAGCGTCGGATGAGCGATGAGGAGATATTACTACTCAAAGATTTGGCTACCATTGTTGAAAATGAACTCAACCTTGTAACAGGACATAGGCAGAGGGAAGAAGAGCTTACAAAAAGCGCAGAAAGGTACCACAACATATTTCAAACGGCAGCGGTGTCCATCTGGGAACAGGACTTCTCTGAGGTAAAGGCGGCCATCGATGCTTTAAAAATCCAAGGTGTCAAAGACTTCCGAAAATACCTCGATGAGCACCCTGATTTTGTCCAGCAGACAGTACAAAGTATCAAAGTTCTCGATGTAAACGATGAGACGCTCAAAATGTACGGAGCGAAGCAAAAAGAGGATCTGAAGGGATCCTTGGAGAAAGTCTTGACCCCCGAATCACTTAACGTTTTCCGGGAAGAATTAATCGCTATTGCTGAGGGAAAGCATTTTTTCGAGGCGGAAAACGTCAACCAGACTTTACAGGGGAAGCGTATCGACATATTGATGACAATGGCTATTCCATCTGAGACGTCCAAGTTTAAAAATATACCGATATGTATGATGGACATCACCGAGCATATGCAGGCGGAAAGGGCATTAAAGGAATCCGAGATGAGATTTCGATCTGTAGCAGAAACGGCCAAAGATGCCATTATTTCAGCTGATAGTGTTGGGAGGATTCGCTTCTGGAACAAGGGCGCACAGACTATCTTTGGCTATACGGAGGAAGAGCTTTTGGGCAAGCCGCTAACCATACTGATGCCGGAACGATACAGGGACGCCCATCAAAAAGGTATTGAGCGGATGACCAGGACAGGAGTGCCTCACTTCATCGGAAAAACCGTTGAATTGCATGGAATGAGAAAAGACGGTGAAGAATTCCCGTTGGAACTTTCCCTCAACACGTGGAATACAAGAGAAGGTCGATTTTATAGCGGCATCATTCGCGACATCACTGAGCGCAAAAAGGCAGAGGAAATTCTTCGAGAGAGCGAAAAACAGTTCCGCCACGAGGCTGAAACACGACAGATAGAGAAGCTTGCTGCATTGGGTAAGCTGGCGGCAGGTTTGGCCCACCAACTTAACAATCCGGCAGCAGCGGCTCGACGCGCCACAAGTCAATTGGGCGAGAGGATGAAGAAGCTCTACAAGATGGGGATGCGTGTCAGAGAGCAAAACCTCACAAAAGATCAGTGGAAATACATTGCAAATCTGCAGAACAAGTTGTGGGAGCATGCTATGGCAGAACCGCTCAGACTCGATCCGATCAAACAGAGCGAGATCGAGGAGACAATTGCTGAATGGCTAGAGGGTCATGATATTCCGAACGGCTGGGAGCTTGCCCCATCCCTGGTCTGGGGTGGAGTGGACAAAAGGGATCTCGATGTCATTGCCCGTAATCTGCCAACACAATCACGCCGCTACGCCTTGACCTGGATCAGCGAGTCGCTGACTGTGAGCGAGCTGCTGCTGGTGATGGATCGGAGCACCATGAGCATCTCTGAGCTGATCGATGCCGTGAAGGCTTATTCGTATATGGACCAGGAACAGATGCAAGATGTGGACGTACATGAGGGGCTCGAAAATACTTTGACCATCCTCGGGCACAAGCTTGGCAACATCACCCTGGAACGAGAGTTTGACCGCAGCTTACCCCGTATCCATGTCTCAGGAAGTGAGATCAATCAGGTATGGACCAACCTCATCGACAACGCTATTGATGCGACTAACGGGCAGGGTAAAATCAGGATTCGTACTTATCGCGATGACGATTGTCTGGTAGTGGAAATTGCCGACGATGGGGTCGGTATTCCTAAGATAGATCAGTACCGTATCTTTGAGCCGTTTTTCACTACAAAGAAGTTTGGCAAAGGTACCGGACTGGGCCTTGACATAGTGCGGCGTACCATGGAGGAGCGATACGGTGGGGAGGTCGATTTTAAATCGAAACCGGGCGAAACTCGGTTTTGGGTACGCATACCCTTCACGTACTCTTCGGGCAAAGCGAGTAATATCGCTGAATAAAGTGCCAAGCATACTGCCTGTTACAATCAGCACCAGGAACTCTGCGCGCTCGATCATAAACAGTGCGAACCTTGATTGCAATTCTTAAACTGGATGAAAAATTAAGGTCTACTCACGATATAAATTCTGTAGATTGTATTAGAACCAGCGACCTTTGGCTTTTGAGCCCATTTCTTTATATTTCTTGAGTTATAAGAGGTTATATTCGGTTATGATAAGCTATGAAGTGACAATGAGATGGGAAAATTCGAGTATTCCACCCCGTATAACTGGAAGTGGTACAAAGTTTGGGGGCAGGTCATGTGTGTCGCAGTACAGATGCTTCTTTGAATCGCGAATTATAACTATTCTATCAATTAAAAAATCCCCCGCACGTAGGATAGGTGGATAATCATCCATAAAAGATTATGTTAGCCAGAAGAGCATCGTCTACGCTGCTTATAATTACGTTGGCAGCTATCCACCCGAAACAGAC
>CAYFYU010000003.1:0-6271 GCA_964347455.1 uncultured Spirochaetota bacterium
TTAGCCCCGCTTCCTTTACAAAGGGTATATTGGTCGGCTCAGCACCATGTTCACCGCAAAGACCGAGCTTGATATCTGGTCGGGTCAATCTCCCTCTCTCCGAGGCGAGCTGTATCAACTCCTTGACCTGTTCTCCCAGTATCTTGAAAGGATTATTTTCCAGCAGGTCGAACTCGTTATAATCTGAGAAGAAATTATTGAAATCATCTCTGGAAAGCCCATTCGTTGTCTGAGTCAGGTCGTTGGTGCCGAAACTGAAAAAATCTGCGTAGTAGGCAATCTTGTCAGCCTGAAGCGCCGCAGCTGGAAGCTCGATCATTGTGCCAATCTTGTATTTGATAGGTTCGGCCTTAAAGCTTTCCCGCACATCCTTTTCAATATCCCGAATGCCCATGATCGCCTTACCCTCTATTCGCTTTCCGTTTCTAATTGTCTTCATCTCATTGGCACTCATGATAAGAGGAATCATTATCTCAGGTTTTACCTCAATTCCCTCTTTCTTAAGACTGTAGGCGGCCTCGAAAATTGCCCGTGTCTGCATGTTGTATATTTCGGGGTAGGAAATTGCCACCCTGATACCCCGATGACCGAGCATCGGATTGAACTCTTTAAGCATACTGCTCCGGCGTCTTATCTCATCCTCCGTTAGCTTGGGATACTTTTTCTTCATGAATCGGATAAACTGGATCATGGTCTCCTTGGTATGTGGTAGAAACTCGTGGAGCGGGGCGTCGAGAAGCCGAATCGTGACAGGCTTGCCCTCCATTATCTTGAAAAGCTTGTAGAAATCGGCAACCTGCATCTGCTTTAATTCACCTAGCGCCTTTTCCCGCTCGGCTTTATCACCCGCTATTATCATTGCGCGGAAAGTGTTTATGCGTTTTTCTTGAAAAAACATGTGCTCCGTTCTACAGAGTCCGATTCCCTGTGCTTTAAAGAGCTTGGCAAGCTCGGCATCTTTCGGCTGGTCCGCATTTGCACAGACATCGAAATCGCTGAGGTTATGCTGAACTATTTCGAGGAACTCAAGCAGACCTGAACCCTCAGGTGAGGGCTCGATGAGCTTTACCTTGCCGAAGTAAATTGTAGGCGTTTCATAGTAAGGCACGTTCAGAGAGATATAGTCACCCTCCTTCAGTATTTTGTTGCCTATTTTGATTGAGCCCTTCATGAACTTGATATCTGGATACACCAGCGAAATCTTTCCCAGGCTTCGTGCGACAACTGGAGCATGGGACGCGTATCCTCCCTCTGAGGAGAGTACCCCCGTTGCGACTTCGATTGCCTTAACGTCCTCTGCAAACGTTGCAGGCATAACGAGAATGAAGTTTGTATCCTGATTTGTCTGCACCGCCCACTTGTAAGCCTTCATGAGCTTATCGGTTGTGAAATAAATCTGTCCAACCGCTGCACCTACTGCACCGGCTATGCCTCCCTTCACATGAGGGAGCTTGGTAGCACTCTCCAGATCGATAACAGGATGGAGAATTTCTGAGAGCCGTCCCGGCTTGATTGCCCTGATCACATAGGCATCGTCTACCTCTTTTTGACCATGAAGATCGAGGAGCGTCTTAATTTCGGCCTGTGTCGATTTATTGGGTACGGTGACCTGATCAATAACCCATAACCTTCCATTTTCTACGGTGAAACGAATCTGTCGAATCTCTTTGAAGTGTGTTTCAAGGTTATTTGCTATCTTCTGGAGGTCCTTCAGGTAGTTGGTGTCGATCTTGTTTATATGCTTTCCTTTTGTCTCGGTTGCATCGAATGCATTCACAAAAAACTGCCCACTGATTTCAGGGTCACCGGTTATGATGTTTCTCGTGTAATAGCTTCCGAAATAGCTTTCCTCTCCCCAATTGCCAAAGGTCATCGCTTGAACCAGTATGGAAGAATCTACGTTACTCGAACTTTTTTGAAAAAAGTTGTTATACAGCTTAATGACGTAAATGAGCTGGTCATATGCATTGGTGAATATGTCGGCTGGAAAGAGCTTCTTGTTTGCTTCAAATGCTTCTTTCACCTTGGTCTGTTTCTTTGCATCAGCGAGTTGTTCCGCAAAAGCAGCTAACTTCTTTACCCTCTCTTTTTCAAGCTCTGTTTTTATTTCAAGCTCTATTATCTTTCTGATAACGTTTCGGTATTCATGGTACGCGAATTCCTCACCAACGAAGGTTGCAAATCCGCCCACCGTTTTGTCACAAAGACCGATATTGTGAATTGAAAATGCCTTGATCATATTGAGCTGCGGAGATTCCACCACCTTGATGAGGAGAGGGTTTTTCTCATCATTGAAACGTTTTGGTTTGAGTATTCTTTCCATCTTCGTAATAGGCTCGATGAGAAATTTCTTTGCTTCAGCAACCTTTCCCGTCATCTCATTAACGGTCTCGTTAGGAGTAATGAAACCGGGAAGGACCGGCGCTCCCAGTGATGCCAGTTCCATTACTCTCATTCCACGTATGCCAATAGTATTCTGAATATCAGGACTATCGGCGAATTCCGTACTGCTGAACGGGTGATAGTTCTTCATTTTATAGTTCCTTGAATGAGAGGTAACACTCCCATGGTGTGAGTACTTAGTTTAAAAAAGGTCAAGTACTTTTCCGATTCCGCCCCTGAGAAATGCTTCAAATCGTGGACTCGCGCCTTCGAAGAGATATCTCTGCAGCTTTGAGACATCCCTGATGTTCTCGCCCGCCACACTGAAAAATATCAAGCCTCCGTGTTTTACTTTCCCCCACTTGAACAGAGCATTTATATCGTTGATCCGTTCATTTTCATACCATATGAGCACGTCGAGGTCAGTGTACTTCGTTTTGAAACTTTCAACTATCTTTTTCCAGGCTTCTACATTCCCATTGTGAAAGAGCTCATTCGTTACCTGAATCGAATAGCGGGGAGTAACCCTCCTTTTTGGTGCTATTCCAACCCCAGCCGCAGGTGCCACAGTTGGTGGGGGCTGGACTGGTTCCGGTCGTCTTTCTCCGATATATTCCTTCTTTGGTTTGACTTTTTTTCCATAAAGAACAGAGATAAAGTCATCAATCGCCGAATACAATATGTCCGGCTTGAGCTCATTTTCGACGAAACCGGCATAGATGACGGCTAATTCATCCCTGATGAGAGGGAGAACACTCTCCCAGTGAGCTTTGATTTTAGGGTTAATAACATACTGTCCTGCCTGGGGGTTAAAATATGCGAGAATGAGCTGTACGTTGCCCCATTCGGCTGTTGCGTCGACAACATGGTCGACATTTTCAATCGACTCTTCGATGTTATGGGATTTGTATATATAGGTAAGCTTATCAACGAGGAGAGCATTCAAAATGGTCTTTACCTGAAAACGTTGTATCGCGCCATCATCGAGAGATTCGTTTATAAGATCGGCGAGATTTGCACCGCCACTTATTTCGGATATATAACCTGTTACATTTTTAAAATGACGCAGAGCAGTGTTAAAACCTGCTCTGCTTGACAGTACGTTCAGCTCATTATCCATGCTATAGCTCTTTAAGTTCATCGAGGTCGGATTTTTTTCTCTTTGGTGGTGTGACGTTTGCCTTCCCCTTCACCCCCGCCGGACCCGAAGCAGTAGCCCCTGTCTCTCTCATCATTGCTTCGGAATAGGTCAAACCACCTTCCTCTTCCGTTAGGGGTTCTTCAGCTCCAAAACTCTGTGAGATGTCTTCCCGCATCGTCGATCTCCTCCGTTTGAACGATGCAAATGCAGCATCCTGGAATCCCTTGGAGATGCCAAAGAGAAACTCGTTGAGAACGTTTGCCATTCCGTTCAAGGTGAACTTTTTCCTCTTGATGCTCGTAATATCCATATCAAGGATAACTCCCGGCTGAATATGGTAGGGATTTATCAGGTAATCGAATTCATCGAATTCCCTGATGAGGAAGTTTACCCTCTCTTCCATGAGCACCCGCATCTTCGGATTTCTGAAACCGTAGATCTTCTGAATTTTATCAAGGGCTTTCCTCAACATTTTCTTGAGAAGAGTTTTCTCATAGAGGTAGGTCTGGTTCAGTTTCTCAACGTCGGTGTCACCGGCTTTGATGTGCAAAATCTCATTCCAGGTTTTTTTCATGTCTTCATAGAGCGGATCTCCGGTGACACTTTTGATCCTTCTCTTTATTTTGTTTTTCATCTTTTTCGCGATATCCTCGAAGTCATTGACCCTGAAGAATGACTTGTTTGTCTGATAGACCATCTCCACGACGTCGTAGACGTGCTGGATTTCTTTTTTGAACTCCTCCATCTGGCTGTCGTATGCAGTCCGTTCCTCGAGAAGTTGGGCCTGATCGTAATACTTTAAACGCATCTGGTAACGTTCATCGGGAAGGTTTGCAGGATCTGTATCCTCGTATTCTCTCAGAACGATCTCCCTGGCGTTCTTGAGGTTTTCGAGATACTGATATCCCATTTTACTGGTGTCAAGAATCGACGTAATGGAGTTGATTGCGGTGTTGAATCCTCTGTTTCTAATGTTCTCCATATCAACAATCGCCTTTAGGTTCTCCCGTATGTTGAGTGCATCAAACTCCTTGTGGTCGATCTCTGCTCTCAGTCCCTCGATTTTGTCTACCAGTTGCTTTGCCAGGAAGGTGTAGCGCCTTGATTTCGGGTCGTCCTTGTCATCATCAGTATAATTAGGAACCCGCTTCATCTTTTCGAACATGACCTCACCGTCTGAAAGCTCTTCCTTGCCTTCATCGACTAGCTGAGCCTTGAATCTTTCGACTTCACGGTCTACCAGATCCATGATGGTTCTCGAAATCTGGTCCTTGATCAGGTTCTCGACTGTTACCTGATAGTGAAACATTGGGCTGATCAGCTCTGAATCCAGAACATTGATAGAGAGCTTGACGTCACTTACGGTTTTTGGTTTTTCCAGATTGTCCTTGAAAGCGCACTTTACAATCGCGTATGCGTTCTGACCTCTGATGAATGCGCCGATATCGACTTTCTGCCTGAGAAGCGAGTTTGTGTCGTTCTCAAGGTCATTCAGCCCTCGCTGAATATGACCCTGCAGATGTCCGTACATGTTGACAATGGATTTCTCGATTTCACCGGTGTTGAACTTGTCGGCGCCTCCAATCTGGTCGAGCATTTCGGCAATTTCCTTAGGTGTGTAACGGGCGAGCACCTTCGTTTCTTCCTTGTCAACGAAGTTTCGTATTTTTTTAACCATCTCATCCTCAGTGGTTGTTATATAACGGTTGAACATGTTTTGATAGTTCTGGTTAAAGTAATTGTAGAGCTTCTGTTTTATACCGCCCATTACTTCAAGCTCGTTCAGTACCTCCTGAGGCAGCTTGAGTTTAATCTCCTTGAGTACTTTTTCCGTTTCTTCCTCTATGATGCGCTGATACTCTTCATTCTGGACTCTTCCCTCTTGAGCAAGGCTGTTGCGTGAACCGACCGCTGAAGGTCTTGTAGGATGAAAAACATTTGGGCTTTTTGGTAAGTCTGAGGCCATTTAACTCCCCCTTCTGACTGGTTAAGTCAATTTTTAATTAATATATACTTTAATATTATTTCACCTCCTCATATCCACCATTAAACGTTGGAAACTCCCTCTAAGTATCGATCCTTATTATATAGAATTAAAAGAGAAATTTACAATATTTTTATCAGAAAAACTATACCATATTTTCTATTTTTTTAATATTTTTATCAATCTCTTGATCAAAGTTTTCGCTATAGGATCTCTCCCGTATACTCTCAAGCTCCGCTACCAAATTTTTTCCCCTCTCGGCGCTCAATCCCCCCTTATCGATCTCGTTTTTGATGTTACTGTAACGGTCCCAATCTTCCTCGAGCCGCTTTATAATGAAACGGTGAGCGATGTACCACATGGTATCCCCCTTGACGACAGAATATTGTGTTTTGTCAGGGAGCTCAAATAGGTTTTCGGGATATATCCAGTCGGGATCTTTCCCAACCTGTGATACACTGTCTAATCTACGATATCCGTTAGATACGGCAATCTCGTTTGTCAGGATAAATATATCAAGAATAGTGATCTCTATAAGCCCACGGTATAAAACCGTCCTTCTCGGTGTTAGGGCAGAGTGAGGAATATCCTGCTCCTCGAGGAATTTATCAGCTTCGAATGTTTCGGCCTGCTCTGCCACATCTGCCTCTCCCTCTGTAATTTCACCCTCTACTTTGGACTCAGCCTCTGACAGTGCTAAAACATCCCCTGCACGTTCTTCAATCGCTCGTCTCTCTTCTATTCGGGGCATAATAAAAAACAGA
>CAYFYU010000003.1:6281-21779 GCA_964347455.1 uncultured Spirochaetota bacterium
CTCGTTTTTTCTCGGCTTCTTCGGCTCTCTTTCTGTCTGTCTCGGCGACAGCCTCTTTTTCCTCTTTTATAGCCGGGGTGGGTGCACCGGCTCTTGGAAGTGTGACTCCTTCCGCAGTGACACCGGCAGTAACCACGGCCCTCCTTCCTTTGCGAAGAAGTCGTTTTTCCTCAGGTGTTGGAGTACGCTGCAGTTCCTTGATTAAAAGGTTCAATCTGTTCAGCTCCTGGTTGTACACTTCGAGGTTTTTCTCTTCCCGATCCTCAATGTCGCGCAGCAGATCAGCCGATAGGGTATTAGCATCTTTTGAAATGGACTCCTTTACGGTTCTGTATAAGAGATAAAATCCGTTTTTAGCGGGAAAGATATCACCGATGAGCGGGAGATGGCCGATTTTATTTTTGACTGAGGAAATTTTTCTCTCTATGGAGCTGTGCAGTTGCAAAAGTACGCTTCGATTTGTTGCATCAGTATCCTCTACCCCAGCAAATTGAGCTGCGATGCCCCCTGCGTTGGCAAATAGATAAAAAATAACCCCGGAGTCACCAATTTTTACTTTCTTTAAATATTTTTTTAGAATACTGTAGTTTCGCTGTATGCTTCGACCTTGAAGGAAATCATCGAAGAGCTGATCCAGGAATTTTCCGATCCGTGACTCGTCCGTGTCCAGCTGTCCTTCGGCAAAGGAGAGCAAATTTTTAAAATAGATTCTAATGAGTTCTCTGGGGTCAGGAATTGTCGCACGAAAACAATGCAGAACACCCTCAGGTATCGGGGTAGAACCACCGTCCATCTTCGCCGGTCGCACCATTGTTCCACTCTCAGTGTTAAGGACGAGAAAATCCTTTTCCCGTGAACTCGCTCTTTTTGAAATAAGGAGAGGAGCGGGTAAGGATTTATGTTCAACTTGAATACCCCTTTCAGTTTTTTTCATCCTGTATCTGGAAACAGTTCTCGTTTCATCCATTTTGAAGCTGACAATATCTGCATTTACCGGACCTCCACTGGTATCCTTGAAAAGTCCCACGCCACTTCGGATAAGTGGTAGATTTTCTGTGAGTATCCTGATGCTCTCCTTCCGGTGTTTCTTTCGTTTGAGAAGGTCGAAAAAGGAGCCACTGGTCTCATCCATTATTACGGTGTCAATGAGATCCGGATCCGTTCCTGACAGTATAAATGTTTTGAAGTAGTCCTCCGGAAGGCCACATGCGATTATCTTGCCTTTTTCATACAAACAAGTGCTATTTCCCAGCAGGGCGAATCCGGGATCTTTAAGATCTTCTGAGAAATATCGCAGGGGGTTTCTTGAATGAAGCTCTCCTAACCAGCGTGATCGGTCGATAAAGTGAAGATCCTTTTGCTCCTGTCGTTTTAGATCAAAGAGCAGCTGCTCGTCGTAGAGCACGTGAATATTACCGTCCTTGAAAAAAAACACCTCTGCCTTGTCATGGGTTTTCTTGAGCTCCTCGAGGGAAGTTGCGGTTCCATTTTCAATTTTAAACTGATGAATAAACCCGAGATAGTTGTTCGTTGATTTCCTATCCCCGACATACCGGTTTTCTCTTGTATCTACCCTGTTCATGTTTTGCGGTTCAAGTCCTGGATTACCGGTGAGTGAATCGGTAACAACGATATTGTATACATTCTCGATGATTTCCCGGGTGAGTTTTGTTGAATTTCCTATTCTCAGGAAAGGTTTGTAATCATCCCTATCGGTCCCGAGATAAATTATGTAACACTCCTGATCGATATGAAATACGCGTTCCCCCAGTGAAAGTGTAGAAATATCCATTTCAGATCCCTCAATTCTGCTATATATTATAGCCGATTGTATTTAAAATACAACTAAATGTTCCTGCTAAATGGGAATAGATTATACTATGTCAAAAAGCTCGCTCATTTTTTTTAATGAGAAAATAGGGGAACAATTTCCTGGGTTTCGACCAGAAATATCATTACGCGAGCTGCCGTTATGGGGCAATTTCACAGTAAGGAATGTCATTGAACTTTCAAATATCAAAGAGATTCCCCACACTACATTAACGGTACACAGCAAAGCGGACCTTCCCTCCTTTGGACAGTATCTATCGCAAGCAACCGAAGATTTTATCATCCTGGGAAGAGTAGGGAACATCATTGTTGCTGACTGGGAAACATTGCTTCGTATCAAGAGTAGCAGGGCTGGTATCATCAAGATTCATATCGGAAAAGTTCCATCAGAACTATACATTATGCGAAGGGATACCTGCAAAAGGCTCCTGAATAAGCTGGATAAAAAGCTCTCCCAGGAGAATGAAAAGTTCCTGAAGCATCTTTTTGACGATTTTCTCTTCCATAATTTTGAGCGCATAATCGAGTCTTCCGGTTACTCATTTTTCATAAGGGACGCCTTCGAATATTACCGTGAAAATCTCAATCTTCGTTCCTATCTGCAGGACCCCGATTTTTTCAATTTGTACGGAATGCTCAAGCCCCCCCACACATCAAAGACAATCATTACCTCGAGCGGCAGCGTGAAGAATAGTGTGCTCGGTTTCGGTGCAAAGATAAGCGGTATCGTGGAGAACTCGATTATTTTTCGTGACGTGGTTATCAAAAAGAATGCCCAGATATACAACTCCGTAATCCTTCCATCGAATATCATCGAAGAGGATGTGGTAATACGTAATACTCTTATCCTCGACGGTAAAGATAGAACTGTGGAGCGAAATACCGTGATTGGAGATAATACAGGGGGAAATAACAGTGATTATCCTTCAATATTGAAAAAGGGATTAACCATAATCGGGCAGAGTTTAACAATTCCGAACAGTTCTCGGATAGGTGCTGGCTGTCTCGTCTTTGGAAAAGCTGATAAGCTTCTGGAGCCCCTGGAAGTCGAGACAGGCATGACCTTCAACGCGGAGTAATATAATTGCCGTTATTCAGTTTATTGAACGGATTCAGGCTGTGCTTGTTTAAGAGTTCAGCTTTTCATGAAGCAGTGTGAGCTCTTTAATGAAGTCACTGTACATTGCAGGATCAAGAGATTGGTTTCCATCACTCAACGCCGCATCTGGTTGAAAGTGAACCTCGACAATCACACCATCGGCTCCAGCTACCAGGGCAGCCTTGCTCATAGGGAGCACCAGGTCCTTATTTCCCGTGCCGTGAGATGGATCAACAAAAACGGGTAAATGGGTTTTGGCTTTTAGGAGGGGTACCGCCGATAGGTCAAGTGTGTTCCGCGTCGAGGTTTCAAAGGTTCTTATTCCTCTTTCACAAAGAATGATACTGTTGTTTCCATGCTTCAATATGTACTCAGCGGAAAGTAGGAACTCCGCTAATGTGGCCGACATGCCACGTTTTAGGAGCACAGGGAGACGGACCTTTCCGATCTCGTTGAGCAGTGTGAAGTTCTGCATGTTACGAGCCCCAACCTGAAGTATGTCAACATATCCAGCAACAAGCTCTACATCCGCAGGGGAGATGACCTCAGATATGATGAACAACCCGTAGGTATCTTTCGCCTCTTTCAGGAGCTTTAACCCTTCCTCTCCCAAACCCTGAAAGCTGTAGGGTGAAGTGCGTGGTTTAAAGGCACCTCCTCTGAGGATTCTTACACCGGATTCCCTTATAATATTTGCGGTTTTAAAAAGCTGTTTTCGCCCCTCAACCGAACAGGGACCGGCTATTATGGTGAAATTTCCACCACCAATGGTGAGGGGTTCGATATCGGGGATTTGGAGCAATATTGTTGTTGCGCTCCCCTTTCTCTCCAGACTATACAGCGGTAAATGAGACTTGTCATCCCTCTCTTCAATTTCGATATGTTCTACCTTCCGTTTTCCGGACCACACGGGGTAACTTCCGAGAATCTTGAGAAAGTTCGTTTGCTCTTTTAGTTCTTCTATCGCCTCTTTAATGATACTCTCTTTTTGGTGCCCTTCAAAATCCAGATAGAAATAATGGCGCCACGGTTCGGTCTTGTGAGGACGCGATTCTAGTTTTGTCAGGTTTATGCCGTAATCATTGAAAACCTTCAAAACCCTGTAAAGTGCACCGGGCTGATGGAGTGTGGTAAACACAATTGATGTCTTTGCGTCTTTGTAGGTACTCTCCTCTGTATCTTTGCAAATTATGATAAAGCGAGTCTGATTATTCGGATAATCCTCGAGCTTCTCTGCAATGACTACCAGATTGTAGAGTTGTGCTGCGAGTTTGCTTGCAATTGCAGCACAGGATGGGTCCCTCTCCTTACTTATTTTCATTGCGCTTCCTGCAGTATCGTAAATCGGAATTATCTCACAATCCTTCATGTTTTGAAGAAATATCGAGCACTGTGAGAGAGCAGCAGGATGGGAATATACTTTTTTAATAGTGTTCAGTGGGACCTTCTTCGTACTCAAGAGACAATGTGATACTGTTGTGATGACCTCCCCTACGATAGGGAAGTTTGATTCCAGAAGAAGGTCGTAGGTGTGGGAGATACTGCCGATGAGCGTATTTTCCAATGGAAGAAGACCATAATCGGCGTTTCCCTTTTGGACAGCTGAAATGACATCTTCAAAATTACGGCTTGGAAGAAATACGACCGATTTCCCCCAGTATTTTATACCAGCTTCTTCGCTGTATGAACCCTCTTCTCCCTGAATAGCGACTTTCGGAAGAGATTTCATTTGGCACTCCTGGTACTGTTCACTTTACAGTATGAATAGTCGACAATCGATGTATTCCAGCATAATCTTAAGTGTGGTATTTGTCGTAAAATTAAATATACTAAAGTCTGGATGAATGATAAATAATTCTTGATTGTTTATAAACATTCTTTATGAAATTACACAATGATTTGCTATTAACTTTGGTATCTATGTGAAGTGAAGAATTATTTATTGAGCTGGCGAAGCCAGCGACTAAATAGTTTCCGAGTGTGAATCACGGATTCGAGCTCTGATTCATTCTTCGAGCTGAAGGGGAGAGCTGTGAAAGTAAGGGCTTTTACACTGGTTGAGGTGCTCATAGCACTTACAATACTTTCAGTTGCTTTTCTGGCAATTTTACGGGGAACCACCTTTAATCTGCGATCGTCCAAAGTGGCAAGCGACCTCACCACCGCTGTAATCGCAGCAGAATCCATTCTAAAGGAAGAGATTGCAAAGGGGTTTCCAGAGTCCGGATTAGAAGAAGGAGAGTTTGAAAACGAATATTTTAAGGGGTTCCGGTGGGTAAAAAGTGTCGAGGTACTAGAACTACCGTATATTGAAGAGCTAAAGCTCGTTACTGTTGAGATATACTGGGGTGCCGATAGGAGCTACGTGCTTCGGACAGTCCTGTCGCGTTATTGAGAAACAAAGGCAAACTCATGAGCCGAAGGTCCTGTCAAAGGCCGAAGGTCCTGTCAAAGGCCGAAGGTCCTGTCAAGGGCCGAAGGTCCTGTCATGGAAGGAAGTGCTGAGGCCATGAAAAAAAGATGGATTATTCGCCAGTGGAGGGGATTTACCCTCGTTGAATTTCTCATTGCATTTTCCATTCTCTCCATTATAGCGGCAGTTTCTTATACATCGTTCGTATCTGTGCGAAGATCAATAAATGTGGGCAGGGAAAACGAGGAGGCTCTGAGGGAGATAAGAAAATTTCTGGAGGATCTGGACGCTGAGATTTCTGGTGCACTCTATATTCGGGGAGATGAAGGAACCCTTTTTGAATCACGTCGTCAGGACTTAGCAGGGAGTGAGGTAAGCGACATTAAATTTACCACCATAAAACCCCAGAGCTTTCTCGAGCTGGGAAAGAGAGGTGAGGTCATCAGAGTGGAATATAAGATTTCTCAGAAAGATGACGTGAGCGAGACATTCGTTTTAGAGAAAAGTCTCTACTACTACACCCTTCCGCCCCGTGATTACGATGAACCGATAAGCTATATTGTCGGAGAGGATTTCTCATCTTTCCAGTTTCGATTTCGAAGTGAGGGGCAGTGGTTTGATACCTGGGAATCCGAAAAGAGGGAAAGTCTCCCTGATGGCGTCGAGCTCATCTTCACAAAGGGAGATAAAAAATACAGAGAGTTTTTCAATGTTTTCATTTCTGAAATGTAAGGGCAAAACACGGGCATTTGCACTCGTCTCGGTTTTGATTATGGTTTCCATTCTGTCATTCATCACACTCGAGTTTACACGAAGCAGTGGTATAAACCTAAGGATGGCTATTAATTACTCGCTATCAAAAAAGGCGCTCTACTATGCTTTCGGTGGTTACAAAACTGCCCTCACTGTTCTCATGATAGACGACAATGACTATGACGGACCCGGAGATTACTGGTTCGAGGTGCTTCCTCCCATCCCTCTGGAGGATGGGATGATTACTGTAACCATCGAGGACGAGAAAGCTCGTTACAATGTTCAAGAGCTCGTCACAGACTTCGGAGTCGAGGACAAGAGGAGAAGGGTTATGCTTGAGCGTATATTCGAGACTCTCGACATAGAAACGAATCTTATCGATGCAATCACAGACTGGCAGGACAGCGATACTCTTCCCCTGGCTTATGGAGCGGAATCTTTGTCATACACAGTCCAAACGCCTTCATACGAACCCAGCAACAAACCAGTACGTACCACAGGAGAGCTCCTTCTTATAAAAAACATCGAGCGGGATCTGCTCTTTCTCCCCCCCTCAGTGCGCAATAACTATTTGTCGGAGGATCTCGAACCACTCGAGCACTACCTCACCGTATACGGGGATGGGAGGATCAAAATATTGTCGATGATATAATAGAGTATAGGGAGGAGCAGTCCTTTCAATCGCTCGAAGAATTGAAGAATTTAGAGACAATTTCTGATATTCTATATGATGAGATTACTTCACTTTTGACTGTTAATTCTGATATATTTAGAATAACATCCACTGGAACGGTTGGAGAATTCGTACGCACAATAACAGCAGTCGTTTTAAGAGAAAGCCAGGGGGTCCGGGTTGTCTACTTTAACCGATCTCTTTAATATCAGTATCGGAGCCAGTAAAAAGGCCGTGTTTACGGAAAAGACTGGCGATATGCTGAGAATACTCTTTACACAGGAGAAACTCCCATTAAAGGAGAATCTCAAGGTAAGGCTGGATGGTGAAGGTCCTGTGCATGACGCACTTTCAGAATCCGGAATCGTAAAAGAAAATGTATACTACGTCCTCCCGCCTCATCTTTACTATAGAAATAAGATCGTGTTACCCTTCAAAGAAAGGCCAAAAATTGAAGGAGTAATTAAGTATGAGGTTAAGGAGTATCTTCCGGAGCCCGAGGAGGATTATCTCACCGATTTTTACAATATTGATAATGAGGTTTTTGCCTTTTCAACAGAGAAGGGTGTAGTGCGTGAACTACTTCAGGAGCTGGGTCAATACAAAGAGAACCTGAAGGCTATAGTTCCCTATGATGTAGCCCTTCTATACGGAATAACTACTTTGACTGATGACAAGAGTTATGTACTCCTCGATATCGGTACAGATGGACTTTACATACAATGGGTTGAGGATCTAAAAATAAAATCGGGCATATCTGTAAAAAAGAAAACGGATGAGACGGATGATGGATTCAAAAGAGCTATCCAGTCCGAATTATTCATGATATTCAAGGTTTCGAAGTGCAGGTTCGTCTATCTCAATAAGAGAAGTGGCGGGACAGGAGTATCGAAAATAACGGAAGAGCTGCTGGAAACCATGGAGATGAGCTATCAGGAGCTTCCTCTTTTTAGGTATGCGAAGCTTGTCACCTCGGAAGAAGAAGTTGAACCGGCAGATACACTCACTCTCTATGGGTTGCTTCAGGAGATAAACCAGCCGCCTCTACAGCGGGTAAATCTGCTGAAAGAGGAGTTTAAACCGCGGTTAAAGGGATATGTCAGTGTCAAAGAGTTTACAATTGTAGGGGCGCTACTCTTTCTTCTGCTTTTTGTTTCAGTAGGAGGTCTAACTGTTGATATTCGATTCCGTAAGAATCAGATTAACGTGCTTAATCAACGAATTGGTGCACTCAGTGAGAGTGCTTTTGGAGAATCTTCGGTAAGTATAGATGATGCGAGGAGATATCTGGGTGAGATTCAGGGGAAGATTGATACCTTTGAAGAGAGCACCGATAGAAGATTCAGCAGTCTACGTATCCTGCAAGAGCTTTCATTATATCTTCCCGGTGATATCATTATTGAGTATTCGGATATCATAATAGAGCGGGATCATATTAAGTTTTCTGGTATGGCGAGAACCTTTTCGGATATAGACAGGATACGGGAGGAACTGCTTTTGTCCGAATATTTCACTAATGTGGCGATAACCAATACCGGAACAACGGGTAGCACGGAAGGGTTTACCGTTACCTTTGTCTTCGATATCGATGTTGTGGAGGATTTTTCACTTGGAGATTAAAGGATTTCTAAAAAAAATATCTGGTAGAGAGAAGATGTTTATCATCGGTGCTCTGGCAGTGCTTGTCATATTTCTCATCTATCAGATACTCTTTGTCCCTCTCCTAAGATCGCAGGACCTTTATCAGCAGCAGAGAATAGAATTAGAAAATTTATATAGCAATTATCAGGTTCTGACAGAAAGGTATCTGTCTCAGAAAAGCTATTACGATTCATTTCGAGAGCAGCTCGATAGAAAAAAATCGCTCTCTGTGCTGACCTATCTTGAGAATGAATCCCAGAGCGCAGGTATAAGGGACAACATTGAGTACATACGGCCGAAGGGAAGCGAGACGAAAAATGGAGTAACCGCCTCATCTGTTGAGATTAAGATAGACGCAATATCAGCAAGGGATCTTCTACTCTTCCTCAGTAATATTGAGCGAAATAGGAACGGGCTCATTGTCTCCTATCTGAGATTGAAACCTTTTTTCAAGGAAAAAGAAAAGGTCGATGTAGTTGTTCGTGTTGCCGATATAATTGTGGATTGATTCGTCTTAATCCGTTAAAAAGTTATTGACCATATCGTTGAACTGATCTGGATATTCGATCTGGGCCATGTGGCCGCAGTTTTTCAACACATGAAGTTGTGCATTCAAGAGTTTTTCTCTGCCTGTATAAGCATTGCTCACCGGGAATACTGGATCATTCTCACCCCAGACAATAAGAACAGGAGAAGTTATTGAGGAAAGAATTTCCATACCATGCTTCACGAATCGTGATTTGAGGCCAAATATGGTGCTGTATCTTCTCATTACGGCAAGCATTGCTTTGTGGATATCGGGCAATTTTGCTATCTGAGTTCTTGCTTCCAGTAGCAGTTCCAACATATTAGAATTTACGGTTTCAATATTGTATACCAGGGCGCTCAGAAATTTCACCAAACGGTCTCGAATTACCCGATCTTTCCGACTTGATCGTATTAAGAGCGGCCCTATAATCGGTACACCTATCAGCCTGAAAATGAACGAAACATTTTTACCGAATCCTGCACTACTGACGAGTACTATTTTGTTTATTTTTTGCGGAAACTGATGGGCAAATTGAAGCGCTATTCCACCACCCAGAGAGTTGCCTACAAGTGTAACTGTGTCCAGATTCTGAAAGGTTATAAAATCATTGATAAAGTCGGCATAGTATTCGATACTGTAGAGTACATTCGGTTTATCGGTATAACCGTGACCAGGAATGTCAACAGCGTAAACCCTATGTTTCTCTGCTAAGGGATGGATGTTTTGAAGCCAGTCCTCCATGGAACTTCCAATTCCATGAATGAATACTACTGAAGAGCCCTGTTTTCCTATTGTCCAGTAGCGGGTACGTACACTTCCGACTTTTCCGAAGAGATCTTCAGGTTTTTTAATCATAGGATCCGGGCAGACTGTGGGTTTTATTCTTCGACCGTGGATTCCTTAATTATCTGACCAATTTCCCAAATATCATCGACAACTGTGACACCTGCTTCCCTGAGAAGTTTTTCTTTCTCCTGTGCGTTTGTGGCGTTTAGCTCACGGTCGAAGAGGTAGGCAATAACAGGTTTGGAATATTCAGATTCCTGAATAAACCGGGCGGCGTCCTCTTCAAGCCTCCCCCTTGTTTCACCGCCAATAACGATAATTTCCGTTTTTGCGTCATTTTCAAATTCCTGCAGGACTTCCAAATATCCAGTGCCGATTATATCTCCACCCCCAAGACTGATGACGGCGCTCTCACCTATCTCCTCTTTGAAGAGGCTCTGGCAGATCTTTTTCTCGTTTCCAATTGTTCGAGCGATAACTCCAACATCCCCATCAGTTATATACTCGTTGGAAATAATACCTGCCTTGCTCTCTCCAGGAATGAGGACTCCCGCTGAAGATGGACCAATTATGGTAATGCCCTTTTGTTGAGCAGCGTTTTTTATCTTTAAAGTTTCTGTTACCGAAATTCCGTTTGTACAGATGATTATGAGCGGAATTCCCTCTCCAATAGCCTCTAAAACAGCAGATAGAGCTGCATTTTTCGGGACAAAGACGATTGAAAGGTCTATCTTATGACGCTTCAATGCTTCACTCACCTTGTCGTAGACCGGTACTCCCATTACTTCTTGGCCGTACCTTCCGGGACTCACACCTGCCACAACTTCCGATTTGCCTTCTAGCATAAGTGAGGTGTTCTGTCTCCCCTCGGTTGTTGTTATACCCTGAACAAGAATTCTTGTTGCCCTTTTTATAAGAATCGACATATAAGCTTTCCTTACCCCCTGGATGCAGTGTTGTTTCGTTTAAAAGGTAAGCACGGGTCCTTTACCGCTGTGTTTGTTGATGAGGCTGAAAAGGACAGTTTTTACTTATAAATTTTAATGCTCTCTGGTTTTTGTAGACTCATAGGAATTATAAAATTAAATTCCGAAAATATCAAACAAATTCTCATTCCATGGATAGATTTACCAAACAGATAGAACGATTCGTTCTCGAGGAGAAGACTGAAGGGAAGGGCAGGATTGGCATATTCTGTCCATACGCTGTTGTTGAGTTGATCGATGCTGGTAATTTTGTACCGGTTCGACTCATACCACGTGATCCGACTATTAGAAAGGCAGACGGTTATCTTCCAAACAGTCTCTGTTCATATCTCCGTCATATTGTTGACCTTGCAATGAGGGGTGAATTGCAGGATTTCAGCTGCATACTATTCAATCACTCATGCGATGGTTCGCGGCGTGCATATGATGTGTTCAGATCCTATTTGGGAGAAATGCCATCCATTTTTGTTGATATTCCAAAAAAAAATGATGAGCTTTCAGCCTGGTATTTCTACGAGGAATTAAAGAGGATTCGTCAATTTTTCGAGGAGCTGAGCCATACTTCCATAACCGATTCTGCACTTTCGAAATCGATAGAACGGTATAATGAAAACAGGCAGTTGCTGAGGGAACTCTACGAACTAAGGGCACGTTTTCCCTCTCTGCTCAATTCCGAAATTATGATCAGTGTTCTAGACGCAAATGTTATCCTTTCCAAGGAGCGAGCGAACGCGCTTTTGAGATCCCTGTGCGATGATATTCAACGAAATGCGTCGACCGGGCACGAGAAGGTCAAGAAAAAGGTATTCGTATCTGGAAATATTTTCGATGCCCTCCCACTTCTTCGTTTTATTGAGGAATGCGGTGGACAAATTACTGGAGATGATTTTTGCTTTGGTGGAAGATACGCACAGACCCATATCCTCGATACGGATCCTCTCTATGCACTTGCCCAGGGTTATCTTAAAAAGATGCCCTGCGGGAGAATGGAGGACTACAGCAGGCGTTTCGATTTTATCATTGAGGAGATGCAAAAACATAGCACCCGGGGGCTTATCTATTCTAGCCTCAAGTTCTGTGATAATTTTCTCGTCGATTACCCGGCGCTTAAGGAAAAACTCGACGGTCTTGGTATACCATCTCTCTTTATTGAAGGCGAATATTTCTCTTTGAATACCGGTCAGATCAAAACCAGAATCGAAGCATTCATAGAGATGCTGTAATAAGGACCTTCGATACTTGGCAGCACTTTCAGCCCTTGGCAGGACCTGCGGCCCATGGCAGGACCTGCGGCCCTTGGGGATAGGAGTTTAAGGAAGATGGGTCTTCAGGAGAATTTAAAACGAATACTACTTGAAAATCCCAGTGTTAAGAAGATAGCTCGGGGTACACTCCTCACAATGCTCCAAACGGCACTTACCTCGGGGAACCGATATTCGAGCATTTCGCAGAAAAAGTTGAGGTTGCATAGTTTCGGCCATGCGTGGAGATTTTTCAGGAATTCAGGACGCTCGGTATTCACGAGTCTCTTTGCACCGGTTGAGCTGGTCTTTGCACATGATCTTCTCCCATTTCCTCTCGAATCTTTCAGCGGGTTTGCTGCAGCCTCAGGCATAGTTCCTGACCTCCTTACCGAAACCGAAAAGAGGTGGCTGTCCACGGATTTTTGTGCATTTCACCGTACCTTCATAGGGATCACCCATTACGGGCTTCTTCCAAATCCGAAATTTCTCCTTGCCACGTCCCACGTGTGTGATGGAGTATTGAAGTCATTTTCAGAAGTGAGTCGGCTCTATTCCAGTCCGCTCCTCTTTATTAACACCCCATACAGAAAGAGCAGGGAAGCTCTGAAGTATCTTTCAGGACAGCTCAAACGAATTTCAGAGGAGATAGAGGTTCTAACCGGAAAAAGGCTCCGTAAAAGCGCACTGGAAAAAGCCTTTTTCTACGCAAACCGCTCTTCTCGTGCACTCCGTGAGATTGGTGAGCTTCGACAAAATTCCAATCCGCTCATGTATGGGGATGAGGGTTTTGGGTTTCTTTTTCTATGGGCAGTTTTGATGGGGAGTCGTAGTGGGGCAATTGTCGCTGAGAGCTATAGGGATGAATTGAGGAGGAGGAGAGAGTCTTCCTTTAATGAGATCGATGGGAGGAAGAGGGTGTTGTGGCTTCATCTGAAGCCTTACTTTGAGAATCGACTGCTGAGTATATTGGAGAGAGATATCGGTGCAGTGATCATCGCGGAGGAAATCAACCAGCAAACATGGGAAGATCTCGACATGAGGCGTCCATGGGAGAGCCTTGCCCACAAACTCCTTGATCAGGTGTGGGTAGGAGGAGTCGATAACAGGATAGCCAACATCAAACGGTCAATAGAAAAGTACGAAGTTGACGGGGTTATTCATTTTTCTCACTGGGGGTGCAAGCAGAGTAATGGTGCCGTTAGAATTATCCGCGATGCGGTGAACGAGTATGGCATTCCATTTCTTGATCTTGATGGTGATCTTGTGGATCCGAGAAATTATTCAGAAGCACAGTATAGAACGAGGCTCGAAGGTTTTATGGAGATGATGGAGGGTCGATGATTACTGCAGGCATCGATATTGGTTCTGTCTCAACAGAGATGGTTGTTTTGCGAGATGGCGAAATATACGATAGCCTTATTATCGATACGGGTAGTAGTAGTAAGAAGGCAGCGGATCGGATTATCGAACTCGTTCTGGAAAAAACAGGCCTTGTCAGCGAAGATTTCGATTATGTGGTTACTACCGGTTATGGACGTGCTGCAACGGAGATTGGGAATAGGAGTATTACCGAGCTATCTTGTCATGCACGAGGAGCTTGGAACCTGAACCATGATATCAGGACCGTCATCGATATCGGTGGACAGGATAGCAAGGTAATAAAGGTAAATGATGAGGGGAAGGGGTACGATTTCATCATGAACGATAAGTGCGCTGCCGGAACTGGGCGGTTTCTAGAACTTATTGCAAAAGCCCTGGAGATCGATGTCACCGACCTCGGAAAACTTGCACTAACAGCAACAGGGAGTGTCTCCATATCGAGTACCTGTGCCGTATTTGCTGAATCTGAAGTTGTCTCACTTATAGCGGAGGGTCATGCAAAAGAATTAATAATAAACGGTGTTTTAGATTCCATTGCATCACGGGTGACTGGTATGGTCCACCGTGTTGGGCTCTCTCCACCAGTCATGCTAACTGGTGGTGTCGCAAAAAATGCAGGCATAGTGAGAGCTTTGGAAAAAAGTCTGGGTGTAGAAATAACTGTACCCGATGAACCACAGATTATGGGTGCTTTCGGCGCAGCACTTATTGCAGTCGATGAAGCAGAGCAGGATTGATATTTCCATAGAGCAGCAAGGCGAAGGTCCTGCCAAGGGTGGAAAAAATTCCACCTCAACAATTCAGATGAGATTGTTTGCATCATCTTAATCGTATCCCAATACCGCTTACCACCATATAAGCTTCCTGGCTCATACGAGCAAAAATCTGATTGACCTCTCCAGCTATTTTCCTATACAGTCGCGTTTCTTCTGATATAGGTATTATTCCCATTCCAATCTCATTAGTGACAACGAGGATTGTTTTATCGAGATTTTGAAGGTATCGGGCAATCTTCTCTGCACTTTCAATAATAATACTCTGATTTGTATTTTTAGAATGGAGATGATTTGAAACCCAGAAGGTAAGACAGTCAACGATTATCCCACTATTTTTAGGATTCATCTTACGGACAGCCCCAATGATATCTGTGGGTTCCTCAATTGTCTCCCAGGTTTTTGGTCGCTGTTTTTTATGAGCGATTATTCGCTTTTCCATCTCGTGATCGGATGCCACGCCTGTGGCTATGAAGTTAATATCGTCTCTCCCCTTCAGCAAACTGAGTGCGAAGCTACTCTTTCCCGAGCTTGCTCCACCTGTTATAAATGTATAGGGCAATTTTCCTCCGTCACTTTCCTTTAACTATGGAATACAGTTCAACATTTCGATATATGCAGATGTATCGGTTAGCTTCACAACAGAAATGGATGAGTTATCGATGGTAAAAGGTGCCCGATTATCGTCCTCGTTACCGATCACACTGAGTATGAAAAAGACAATGGGAGTGTAATGAGTCACAATGATGATATTTTCCCAGTCATTCTGACGTAATAGTTTCTGCTTAAACAGCCCGACTCTTTTTTTAACATCCTGAGGTGATTCTCCACCGGGAAAATGAAAATGGAAAGGATCCTGAGCATATGCATCCCATTCAGGTTGTTCATTGAGATCATCCTTACCGAGTCCTTCCCATTTACCGAAATTAGTTTCAAGAAGCAGATCATCCTTTAAAATAGGAACTTTCACTTTTTGTGAAACGATCCGCGCTGTCTCGACAGCTCTTGTTAAAGGGCTGCAGTAGAGTGCATCGATACGTGACCATCTCTTCTTTATATATCGGGAGGCTCTTACTGTTAAAAGTTTACCCCTTCGTGTCAGGAGCGGATCTATTCTTCCAGTGAGCGTGCGGTTTCGGTTTGTGGTACTTTCACCGTGACGAAGAAGAATCAATCTCCTGTTTGCTGGGGATTTTGCGGAGACCATTGTATCAGATCCCGGTCTCCGAAAGATTTCGCCTCTTGATAAGGAGTATAATAGAAAATACAAGGGAGGCGCAGAGAACAGCAACGCTTATTCGTGGGAGGATGTCACCATACTTTGTATAAAAGCTGGTCTTCACACGGGGACCAACTTCACCGACGAGATACCCTGTCTCCTTTATCGGTAA
>CAYFYU010000003.1:21870-33277 GCA_964347455.1 uncultured Spirochaetota bacterium
CTTCCCAGCAGATAACAACACCGAACTTGAGTTTCTCGTGATCAAATACGGTATATGTATTTCCCGGTGTGAAACCGGCACTGTCTGTGAAGTTGTCGAGGATCTTCTGAAGAAAGCGAATTTTTTTTCCCAGAGGAAAATGTTCACCAAACGGTGTGAGCTGGATTTTGTCGTACTTTCCGATTATCTCACCTTCTGGGTTCAGATAATAGGCGCTATTGGTCCAGACCTCCTCCTTGCCCTTTGTAGGGTAGATCTCATCAAGATTCTTAGGTGTAAGCTGGCTCTTCTGACCTACGTAATAGTTATCCGGAGAACCGATAATGAAGTGAGTGCCGATCTCCTGGATGAGACGCTGGATTCGGCCGTGATAAGCGGTTCCGTAGATGAGATTGGGCCGGAGACTCGTCCGGATTGCCGTTTCGGTCCAGACAATGAGGTCTATGTCATCGGTCTCATCATAACTCTCCTTTGTCAAGCCTATGAGGGTACGAAGTGTCTTCCATTTCTCCTTTTTCCACTTCGTTCGCGGACTGCTGAGACCCTGGATCATCGACAGCTTCATTCTGGTTCCATCTGGAATCGGTGTGTTGAGTTTTACCGTTCCGTATATCAGGCTTAGTATAATAAGACCAACTACTAAAAAGAGGGGAATCGAGATGCCCGGAGATATCTTCTTTTCTGAAAATGGTTTTTTATCAAGCAGCCACGCTATTATTTCCGTGAATGTCGCATTAAAGAGGACAAGAATGAACGCTATTATCGGTTCTCCGCCAATATCTGCAAGCTGTATGAACCGCAGAAAATTGTGCTGTGTATAACCAATCGATCCAAAGGTAAATCCCAAAAAACCGAAACTGCGGATGTAGTCAAATCCAATCCATATAAATGGCGTCAGTATAACCCTGAAATTCGGAAAAGCCCTCGCGCTAAGATTTATAACAAGGAGACTTAAAACGAAAAAGCCTCCAAATACAACTGTCACAAATAGAACACCTACGACGGCGAGATAGGCATTCATCCAGAAGAGATAAAGACTGTAGAATAAGAAGGCAAAAACAATCCCGTATTCCAGTGTTTTTTTCAGGTTTACTCTATAGGTTATGTAGAGAATGGGTGCCAGGGCAAAAAATGCTAAAAAATTTAGATTATAGGTGGGATAGGAAAAGAGGAGCAGGAGACTTGAAATCGTTGCAAGTGGAAGGCCGATGTACCAACGGATCTCTCTCATTCTTTATCCTCTAACGGAGGTTAATGAAGTTGACACATTACCAAACTCGCTATTCCCTTAATGATTCAAAGCAGTTGAGATTACCCTAATATAAAAAAGAGAGATGATTTGGGCAATATTCGATTTTCTCTTGTTATCACAGATAGGTGAGCAATGATGAACATGTTTGTGAGGCTTTTATCTGGTATTAAGCGTGTTTTCTATTGCATGTGAGATATCAATTACCGAACAGGGTTTTGCGAGAATATGCTCAACACCGTAATTAAATGCCTGTTTTCGATTCTCCTCTGAACCGTATGCAGTAATAATAATAATTGGGACCTCGCTATTTTTCTCTCTGACCATTTTGATGAAACTAAGACCGTTGACATTAGGCATTTTAAGATCCGTTATGATGAGATCAACTTTAAAGTGGTTGAATATCTTGTATGCCTGTTCTCCATCATGGGCGATGAGCGCCGTACTTCCCCGTCTTTCAACAATCTCCCGAATGAGATTGGCGATAGTCTTATCATCGTCTGCAACGAGAACATTAGCCCGCATCTTTGTAGCCCCACGGGTAATTGGACACTTTTTTGGATTACTAGTACTATCTTATAACAATTACACGGGTAATGCAAAAAATATTTTATATCGTTTATCATAAGTACTATACTTTATGTACGAGGAAATCCAATGAGCGGTGGATTCTTAGACCTTATTGAAAGGGAGTATGCTGTCCTAGATGGGGCATTCGGCACTATTCTCCAGGAAAGAGGTTTGAGTCCGCAGGAGTTACCCGAGGAGTGGAATCTTCTTAAACCCGATATTATACGAGAGATTCATCTCGACTATTTCAACTCTGGTGCCCAGATCGTCACGACCAATACCTTTGGCGCCTCACCTCTCAAGATGGGAATGCGTGGCAAGGAATCGCTCGTAAAAGACGTGAACAGGAGTGGTATCAGACTTGCCCGGGAGGCATTCGAGCTGTTCAAGGATACGGAAGGTTTTCCACCGGAAGAGAGGAATGAAGAGAAATTCATTGCCGGTTCAGTGGGACCGTCTGGAAAGCTCCTCGGTCTAGAGCTGAAAAGTGATGAGGTTGAACGCTCAATAAAGACACAGAGTGAAATTCTCGCCGAAGAGGGGGTGGACCTTTTCATCGTTGAAACGATGATGGACCTCAATGAAGCAGAGCTTGCTGTGCAACTATTGAAACGTGAAATGGAACTTCCAGTTGTTGCATCGATGGTATTCAACAAAACAAAAAAGGGGGAATACAAAACCCTCTTTGGCAACGGGGTTCCAGACTCGGTGATGAGGCTCGTTGACGCGGGTGCGGATGCCGTTGGAGCAAACTGCGGGCTTATTGAGGAGTACATTGAGGTTATAGCCGAGATGCGGGAGCTGACAAAACTTCCGCTCATTTTATATCCCAATGCCGGGCTTCCAAAGTTAAAAGGAGGTGTTACCGTTTTCGACTATTCTCCGGAGAATATGATCGCTTACCTCGATGCTGCCCTTAGTGCAGGCGCAACGGTCATTGGTGGATGCTGTGGGACGACCCCCGAATACATCAAACTTATTGCAGATAGAATAAAGGGAAGAAAGAGATCACAATGAGAATCCTTCTCGTTGAGGATAATATCGATCATCAGTTTTTGATTGGTAAAAAGCTGAAGGAGCACTATAGCGACCTTTCAATAGACATCGTGGCAACTGCTGGTGAAGCAAAAGACCTGGTTGAGGAAAATAGTTATGATACGATTCTTCTCGACTACCGGCTCAAGGGATCAAGTGGTCTTGAATTGTTTCAATGGATGCGTACAACAGAAATTGATATACCCGTAATTATGATTACAAATCTAGAAGATGTTGAACTGGCGGTACAAGCTATAAAGCTCGGTGTTTACGATTACCTGTGTAAGAGCAGGGAGAGTCTTGATCGCCTGCCCTTCCTCATCGATAAGGCCACTGAAGAAAGCAGGCTCAAGCGAAGACTGAAGGAAGCGGAATTCAAGTACCGCACATTGGTCGAGGGCATTGATGAAGCGGTTTTTCTTTTGACAGGAGAAGGAGAAATTCTCTACATCAGCTCAACGGTGGAAAAGTTGTTTGGATGCTCGGAAAAGGAGTGTAGGGAACAATTCAGGCAGTTGTTTTCCAGTGAAGGGTGGAGGATTTTCGAGAGGGAGAGTAAATTGGTTTTCAAGGGTGAGAGGATCGAGCCTTTCGTCGTTGAAATGCACAGAATGGATGGGCACTCCCTGATGGCCGAGATAAATGAATCCAGATTTGGTGATAATGGAATTATCGGAACCATTCAGGATGTTACAAAACGGGTGCGCCTTGAGCAGACGGTTCAAGATGAACGGGAGGAAGCCAGGATAGCAAATAAAAAACTGAAACGAGCAATTAAAGAACTGGAACGAACACAGGAACAGCTGATTCAGTCTGCAAAGCTCGCAGCAATTGGTCAGCTTGTATCGGGTGTTGCGCATGAATTGAATAATCCTCTGTTCAGTGCTATGGGAAACACCGAACTTCTCATAATGGACGGAACGGATGGCGAAGAGAAAAAAGAAAAACTGGAGGAAATACTGGCGTCGATAAATCGAGCTCGGATTATCATTAAGGATCTATTACGATTTTCACAGGCTGAAGCTTTAGATAAAGAAGTGGTATCGATTCACGAGATAATAAAGAGAACCATGCAGCTTAGAGAGTATGAGCTTCGGGTTCACAACGTGACCGTTAATTATCACCTGAAAGCTACAAATAATTACGTATATGGTAATTTTGTACAGCTCCAGCGTGCGCTTTTGAATATTGTCATAAATGCCGAACAGGCAATAAGGGAGGGTTCTGACGGTGGTTTGATAAAGATCAGTTCATCTTACGACAAAAAGGGTCGGAAAATTGCTATTGAAATATCCAATAACGGCCCCTCGATTCCTTCCGATGTTGTTTCTAATATTTTTGATCCCTTTTTCACCACAAAAGATGTCGGGGAGAGCACAGGTCTCGGTCTCTCGACTGCATACGGGATCATCAAGGATCATGGTGGTGAGTTGCATGTAAAAAGTGATACGACCTGGACGACTTTTAAGATAACATTACCTTCCCGTGCTTATACATTACAGAAAGAACACACGTTGCCTGAGAAGAGGACAATGAAAGACGAGGGGGGCAGTGGGGGTGGTGAAACAATTCTCCTCTTTCATGGTGAGCGTGTTGTGCGAAATCTGCTCAAAGATTTTTTAAAACGGAAGGGTTTTACCGTCTTGTCGGTTTCCAACGAGAAAAGCGCCTTGGAAAAACTTCAGAATCATGAGATTGATATCGTGATAGTTGATTTAGAATCACCTGCGATAGATGTCGAACCTTTTTTCAAAAAGCTTAAAAATAAAAAACCAGAAATTGCTGGTAAACTGCTCTTCATAACTGAAGATATGTGTGATGATGGGACTGATAAGATGATAGGTGATCTGGGTATACCACAGCTCGTTAAACCCTTTTCATTTGATGAAATGATGCATAAAATCAACAAAATGAAGTCAATCTCAAATTAAAACATTTACTCTAAAATCCGCGCAGTGCATTTTATGAAAATAGTTTTTTAAAAAAATCCGGAACTTTTAATACCTCCCCATTACCGTTAACGAAGGCATGTAGGCTGTATCCGTCAGCGACAATATCGTCCGCACGGGATTCCCGATAAATTGCATAATCTATCTTTATGCTCGCACCCCTTATTTCGATCAACTTCGATTCTATGATAAAGACGTCATCATACTGAAGACTTTTTCTATATCGGCAGTGTGCCTCACGTACAGGCAGGAGATATCCCCGCCTCTCAAGTTCTCTGTAAGGCATACCCTTTTCTCGAAGCAATTCTGTTCGTGCGGCTTCCATCCATACAAAATAGCTTGCATGGTGGGCGACACCCATCTGGTCTGTTTCAGCGTATCTTACTCTGAGTTTGAGACGTGATACACTCATTGACAACCCCCGATATTCCTATTGGTGACGATTGTTCCTTATAGTATAATTACATCATAACCGAATGAAACAGCATTTTGGGAGTATATATGAGAAAGTTCAGGCTCTGTGGTATTCAGATTGAAACAGGTGAGGATCCCGAAAAGAACAAGGAAAAGATCTTCTCCTTACTCGGCGAAGCGATAAAGACAGGTCCGGATTTCCTCGTCTTTCCAGAGATGTTTGAAATCGTTGCTCCCCCTGATAGGGCAGAAAAATTTTCTCACGCCATTCCTTCCAAGTTAACGGATGAGGTCAGCCGTATTGCAAAAAAATATTCCGTAAACATCATTGGGGGTACATTTTTCGAAAAGGACGGTACGCAGTTGTACAATACAGCTGTTGTATACAACCGAAGGGGAGAGATCTGTGGAAAATACAGGAAGATGCATCTCTTCGATGCATTTCACTACGGTGAATCGAAGGGCATCACACGGGGTGAAGAACCTCTCCTCCTCGAGCTTGATGGTGTCCGATTTGGAGTAGCAATCTGTTATGACATTCGATTTCCCGAGATCTTCCGCCACTATGCTGTTCTTGGAGCACAGGTTGTTTTTCTTCCCTCAGCATTTTTTCAGCCCAATCACGATCACTGGCAGCTCAACATTCGTTCACGGGCACTCGATAACACCATTTTTATTATGAGCAGTAATCAGACAGGCGAGCGCTTTGTGGGAAGGAGCATGGCTGCCAACCCCTGGGGTGTGGCCATCGCATCGATGGGGATTGAAGAGGGATACTATACTGTTGATATTGACGTTGAATTGATTGATCGTACAAGAGACAGGCTCCCCTTTATCCAAAACAGACGTTATGATGTTGCACCTAGAAAAGATGACTAATCCTTTTCAGATAAAAAATAATGCGATACATTTATATATGAGGAGGAAACCGCAATGAAGCGAGGAGGATATATACTTGCATTTTTTGTGATGTTCTCACTCTTTCAGATAAGCTACGCGGAAATTTTAATAAGCTTTAAAAGTGGAGAATGCGCAGTTGATCTTTATGGTGACGGAAATTGGGAAAACGCATTTTTAAATATGAAGTTGTATCGGGACTCTGTTATTAAAACAGAGGCCGATGGAAAAGTGGAGATAGACATTGATGGAGAGAAAATTGCTATCGGAAGTAGCGCTATTGTGAGCATAGATTATATTATCGATAATCTCAGTAAACGCGAAAAGGTGGGATGGTTTCAAAAAATCACCGGACTCTTTCATTCGATGATAGGAGCAACGGGAGAAGATTCGGAAATGATTACACTTGGCACACGGGGCAACCTAGAGGACGATGAAGAGATCGAATGGATGGGAGATTTTGAGGAAGAAAATATCATTGTTCAAGTAAAAACCGGAAAAGAATACTATGCGCAGGGTAAATATGCAGATGCGATCAATGTATTCAGGGAACTGATCTATAGTGAAGACTTAGCAGACATGCGCTGTGAGGTTGCCTATTATCTTGGCTCCTCGCTGTTTTGTAGTGTCCAGTATGAGGAAGCATTGCCACACCTGCGAGAGAGCATTCGGGACAAAAGCGGTTATTACAGGGAAGCTGCGCTGATGCAATACTCATTTGCCTGTTTTTTCACGGGGCAGTACGAAAAAGCCATTGACGGGTACATTACCTATATCGAGGAGTTCGAAGAAGGGGAGTTGAAGCCCTACGCACTTCTTATGCTCGGAAAATCCTATAAGGCAACCGGCAATAGAGAGAGTGCGCTGATATATTTTAATGAAATAAAAGATATGTATGAAGAACCGATAGATGTTTATCTCGATGCAGTAAATGAGCTTCGTGAGATGTAAGTTGTGTCCCTATTTCAGTTTTGAATCTATCTGTAATTCAATTTCCGGTATAATATCCCCAATATCCCTGAATCTGCGCAGGGCATCTATATCCGCGAAGTCGGCATGTATCTGAAGGTAAAGAACGTAGGGTATTCCAATAGAACGGTCATTTTTTATAAGGTACAATTTATTTGATTCGAAAAACTTTGTTTCACCCAACGGATCAATGAGAACAACTCTGGAGGAAACTTTGTTTTCTTCATTCACGATCAAAGAGATCCATGTAGGGTGAAGAAACACCGATTCCCCCGACCTATCGAGTTGCACGAATTTTTCTGTATACTCCTCTTTTTGATAGCCAAAAGAAAATACCTCTGCTCGCAGCTGGACCAAATCATCGGCAGGTTCCCAATAGACATCTGTTGAATACAATGTCTGCACATACTGTTTAAAATAATTTATCTTGTATCGCCCTCTATTCAGTGTTTGGATTGTATCGTTGGCTGAAGTGTCGAATTGATGATTTCCATAGAGGGGAGCTGATTTTATGCACGGGATAATCAGCAAAAGAATTACTGATCGCTGTAAGATCTTTTTAATCATATTCTTACAATTAATCATAACTGTTGGTGTTTTTCATTGCAACAGAATATACTGCAGTATGGGAAATTCTGTCGTGTAAGCTCAGTTTTGAGGAACCAAGTGCAAGAAAACAACCAAAAAAAACCACTGCACCAATTGCGGTGAATGCAATCGCTGTTGACAGGCTGCCCATGAGCAATGCAAGGACCAGTCCCCAGGCTGAAGCCATTTTTATTATAAATCTTGAAACTAAATTTTTATAGTGTGGTTGACCAGAGCTATTTTCCAGTATCCGCAATCGAAAAATCAATTTGGCCGGTGAAGCTCCAATGAGGGCTTCTGGAAGGAAAACAAGAAATATGGAAAAAGGGATCCCGAAAAAGAAGTAACCCGCCGCACTGATGAGCATGGGGATCGTACCCCTCCAGATGCTCTCAGAGGCTCCAATTTTAAGCATCAGGACTGATCTTCTCGCAAAAAACTTTCCTGTAAAACGGGTGAGTAAAATTGTCAGTAAGACAACGAAAACAATATCAAGGCATAGGATACCGAGCCGGTAAAAAAAGCCTTTTCTCCTGATATCAGGCTTCATTTAATATTAGCATTTAAAGTATTATTGTCTAGTGACACTTGCAATCCCGGCACCTCCAGTTGTAAAATTAAATGTTCCACTGATGGTTTCACCACTTATAGTGCCACTAAAAGTAAAATCACCAAACATCAATACGCCTCCCACTGTTCCACTTCCACTGATGGAAGTCCCAGTGACGGTACCGTTTCCGGATCCGACGGTTGGGCTATTAAAGGTAAAAGTGACAGTATCACCACTTACGGTTCCTGAACCAGTGCCTGTCTCATTGCCGAGTCCAAGTGAACTGAGTCCAATAGTGCCGGTGGCACTCAGATCAGGACTGCTCTGAGTAATGGTAACATCAAGTGTACCTGTTGGACCAAACACCGTATCCTCCCACGTTCCGGACCATGTGCCGACAAGGGGATGCGTTGCGGTGCCGTCCGATTCACCGTCACCACCTCCGCCGGTGTCACAGCCTGCTGCAAAAAGAATCGTGAACTTCTAATTGGATAAAAAAATACATTAACGGTTTCCGAAGCCGTGTCAACATCAAATTTCCTAATGTCTCGTTTTGTTAAGAAGCTCGCTGTACTTTTTGACAACCTGGTCAATCACTAGCAGGGTTGCATCCCTTCCCAGTTGATAGCCCTGCTCAACCTTTCGAAATTGTAGTGCTTTTATCTTCTTTACAGCTGGTTCTATCAAGAAGTCGGGGGGTGATTTCTTGAATATTTCGTGTTGGATTCCAAAATCTTGGATTATACAAAACGCCTTGAAAATCATATAGCGTAAGTTGATTTTCTTTAACTTATGTTCGAGTTTCTCTCTCTTTTTTACAACGTGATTACTAATTAACCCATACAATTTCCTGACCAGCTTGTTTCTATTTAAGGTGGTGAAAATACATGCATCCGAATAGATGGTAATGTCAGCACCCTTTTGCTTTGCAATATTCACGAGCATTTTATTCAATATACCGCCATCAATGAGTAGGCGTTCACCATCTTGATACGGTTCGAACAGTCCGGGAAATGTTGATGACGCGAGCATTGCCTTTCGCAAATTCCCCTTTTCGAATAATACCATCTCCTCTTTTTTAAGGTCTGCTGCGAGTATGGAAAGGGGTATCTTCAGCTCTTCGATTGTCGTATCACCGATATCTCTTTTTACGATCAGATCTGCCTTTTCCGCGTTTAGTATCCTGAAAAAGGGTTTTCGGAGGTCGAGGAGTTTTTTGATTTTGAGTCCCCTCATCATTTGGAGTATCTGCTGGATTGTGAACCCGAATGCGTAGTACCCGCCGATTATACTGCCAAAACTGGCTGCTACTATTAAATCAATTGGTATCTTGTATTCCTCCAGTACATCGATGACACCCAGATGAGCGGTTGCCCTCGCAGAACCGCCACTCAAAACAAGCGCGATTTTCGGATGATTGTGTTTAGCCCTATGTTCTTTTTTCATTTTTGTACGGAATCGTATCTATTTTTCAAAAAAAGAGTTGTGGTGAATGCAAATCAGTGGAAAATTAAATTATTAGAGCAATACCAACGCGTAAATATAAAACTTGATACCAAAAACTTTTATGGTATAATGACAAATACTTTTTTCGTTTTCAACTTTGAAACTATTCTACATTTGATCGGCAATTACAATACTACCTGAGAATGTTCTTGGATACAACGATTATTATTATTCTCCGATAAGGGAGTATTACCATGAAAAAGAAAGTTTTCTTTTTCCTTTTCGCATTTTTATCTGTTACCATGATCGGCTTCTCTCAAAGTAGTGAGGGAGGCTCATACAGGATAAAGCCCGAGCAGGGGACACTGTCCTTTCTCTCCTTTCATCTAATGCCTGGATTGAATCTGCCCATGGGTGAGGATTCAGACTTCTTCAACCTGGGGGGAGGCGTCGGTATTGCAGGTGAGTATAAACTACCTAGGGCGCCTCTCTTTTTCATCAGCGGGAATATTGACTATAATTTTATGCCCGTAAATTTTGATACGTCCGTGTCGGTCGTTTCATTTGGAACCGGAGGCGGAATAAACTACGGATTGGGACCCAAACTTGGCTTGAAGGTATTCGGAAACGGAGGATATTACACGAGCTTTTTAAATGACGGAACCGGCCCGAGCAGCGGAAACCCATTTATACATGGCGGTGCAGGTGTTCATTATTTCATCATTCCGACCGTAAGCCTGGGAGTGGAAGCTGCGTATACAAATTATCTCGGGCTCTACAATGGTATCGGAATCTCCCTTGGTGTTGCATACCACATACCTGCAAAGGGCGAGAGACCAGTTGAAAAGAAGGAAAAGGTAAAGGAGAAACCTCCCGTTGCCCCGACGCCGCTTAAGGAAGAACCAGCGGGTGAATTACTCCTGATACAAAATATCGCGTTTGAGGATATATTTCCTGTCTTTTTCAAATACTACGACGATCATCCTGTAGGGAGTGCTACCCTGTTAAACAGCACTGACGGTCAGATAACAGATATTGCAGTAAGCCTGTTCGTAAAGCAGTATATGGATAATCCGAAGATCTGTAAAGCACCGACTGAGCTTGGACCCGGTGAGGAAAGTGAAATTGAATTGAATGCCCTTTTCACCGACCGGGTGCTCGATATAACTGAAGGCACCAAGGTATCGGCTGAAATTACCCTCGAGTTTAGTATTGGTGACAGGAAATACACAGATAGTCATATCGAAACAATTCGACTCTATGACCGCAATGCCACGACGTGGGATGACGACCGTAAAGCTGCCGCATTCGTGACGGCGAAAGATCCGGCTGTGCTTACCTTTTCCAAGAATATTGCCGGGCTCATCAAGGAAAAGGGGAGCAAAGCGGTAAATCAGAACCTCAGGATGGCCATAGCGCTTCATGAAGCATTGTCGTTATACGGAATGAGCTACGTAATCGACCCGACAACCCCCTATAAGGAGTTTTCTGTCGATAAAACTGCCGTAGATTTCCTTCAGTTTCCACGACAGTCGTTTCAGTACAAGGCAGGAGACTGCGACGATCTTTCGATACTGTACAGCTCTTTGCTCGAATCGGTAGGTATCGAAACTGCCTTTATTACAATGCCGGGCCACCTGTTCATGGCATTCAGTATTGACATGACTCCTGAGGAAGCACGGAAAAGTTTCCTGAGGGCTGAGGATCTCATTTTTAAAGATGACAATACCTGGATTCCAG
>CAYFYU010000003.1:33287-35291 GCA_964347455.1 uncultured Spirochaetota bacterium
CCAGTTGAGGTAACAGAGCGGGACGGAGGTTTTTTAAAGGCCTGGCAAACGGGAGCGAAACAGTGGCGGGAGGCTACTGCTCGGGAGCAGGAAGGGTTTTTTCCCATTCACGAAGCCTGGAAGCTCTACGAGCCGGTTGGTTTACCAGGTGCCAGATATGATGTTGCAGTACCTTCGAATGAGAGGATTTTGAACGCCTATCTCCAGGAAGTGATCTCCTTTATCGATCGGGAAATTTATCCAAAACTTGCTAAGATACAGGCTGAAATTAAGAGGACCGGAGGGAGTCCTGCATCGGTAAACAAGCTTGGAGTGCTCTATGCACGGTATGGTTTGATGGATAGAGCGGAGCGGGAGTTTCTGAAAGTGCTTGAAAACAGTAGGAGCTACGTCCCGGCGCTACTGAATATGGGCAACGTGTACTACCTGAAAGGTGACATGGAGACCGCCCAAGTCTATTACAACAGAGCGTACGACTATGATCCGGATAATCCCAAGGTGCTGCTTACCGTAGCCCGGGTAAATCATGAAATGGAAAATTATGGAACGGTGAACAAAGCGTATACGAAACTAAAGGAACTCGATCCGGACCTGGCAGGGCAATTCGCATACCTGGACCTGCGGGGGGAGGACGCCACGCGGGCAGCTGCTATTGGCAGGGTCAAGGAGGTCGTGCTATGGGAGGAATAAAATTGATCTTTAAAAGCAATCACATGAAAAAAAATAATTCTGTTAAGTTGTTTGTCAGCATAATAATCGTCAGCTGTGCACTATTTATGTTGATAGACTGTTCCAATGTGGAACTGAAGGATTTTGTTGAACTGCTGACAGAATTCAAGAAGACCGGTGGTGTAATATATGTACGTCCTGATGGGAATGATTCCAATCTGGGGACGATTAATAAGCCAAAGGCGACCATACAGTCGGCAATCGCATATATTGAGACAGCAGGGGAAACCGGCGAGGTAAGAGTTGCTGAGGGGGTATACCGTGTTAATTATAACGAGGGAGTTTATATTACCCTGCTGGAGGGAGTGTCCTTATATGGCGGGTACTCCTCGGATTTCAGTAAGCGAGATTCAGGGGTTTATAAATCGATAATCGTGGATGAAAGCGGTTCCGGGGGTGTACGTGATGATCTTAATAAGGCGGTTTACGTACCGTTCGGAATAACACGATCAACAGTAATGGATGGCTTTACCATTCAGGGCGGCGGCGGTGATTGGTCAGCTGCCATAATGGTTGATGGTTCTTCTCCCACCATTACAAACAATGACATTGACGGTGGATGGGCAGACTTTGCGTTTGGGATCCTTCTTGAAAATTCCTCGGCTCTTGTTAAAAGCAATGATATATACGGTGGATTATTAGCTAATAGATCTCGCGCTATATCCACGTTAAGCTGTCCCTCCACTTTGCTGATAGAAGAAAATAATATCGAGGGCGGTGATGGTCTATTGAGCTCAGTTGGTGTTAGAAATCAGGAAGGGTCGCCAACAATTAGAGGAAACTGGATAGACGGGGGATATGGATCCGTATCAAATGGTATACACAACCGAGATTCGTCGCCTGTGATTGATGGAAATTCAATCTACGGAGGGGGTGGTTCTCCCTCAATTGGTATAGATAATCTTCGTTCCTCTGGATTCATTGTGAAAAATTATATACATGGAGGGGAGGGGGGATTCACCTATGGTATTATTTGTCAGGATGATTCATATTCTCAAATTTCCGCAAATGAGATCCATGGTGGTATTCCGACGGATATTTATGGAAACTCAACAGGAATTTTTATTAATAATGAAACTCTATTTTCTGATGAAATCAAAATTTGGAATAATGTCATAAACGGTGGTGAGGTTCAGCAGGCAACTTCGGCAGCCATTGAAATCGCTAATTTTTCCAATGTAGTGATAAATTATATATATTCTCTAGTGTATTAAGGTACGTTTTCACTCACCCCATAAGAAAGGAGGGCGAACTCACCCCAATCGTCTTTTTTTT
>CAYFYU010000003.1:35301-45572 GCA_964347455.1 uncultured Spirochaetota bacterium
ACAACACAATAGATGGTGGTACTGCCGCTCTTGGTACTTCATACGGAATTTTCTTATCTTCTCTTAGTGTACCGAGTCAGCTCGTTATTGAGAACAACATCCTATTTGTGACTGGGGGTGCCGGGTCGACGCGTTACTGCATCTACGAGTCAGATGGCAATTCCGATCCATGGACATTGTCAAATAACGATTTTTGGGATAAGCCGAATACCATAGACACAGTATATTATTGGGATGATGATAATTGGGTCTCTATTGAAAACAGTAATTTTGGTTTTGAAACAATAGATAATGTAGCATACTTTGGTGACCTGGGTAGTTGGTCGAATATTGAGGATGATCCGCAATTTATTAACGCTGATGATTTACGATTGACCCCAAGTGGCGGAGCTAATTGGGCAGTTCGTACGTGGGGACTTGACCTTTCACCGGACATTATTACGGATAAAGATGACGTATTAAGAACGGGCAACGGGATTACTGGCTGGTCTATGGGAGCCTACGAGCAGGATGAATGAATAAATCATAGGCCTTTGTTACTATCCTTATTGAAAAATAGAACCTTTTCTATCGGTAAGTTTGGTTTGTTTTTCGTCCCTCCCTGAGCAGGGTAGCCCATTGAGATGAGGGATACCACTTTATACCTTAGGGGAATATTCAGTACCTTCTTTGCCTTCTTTGCGTTGAACCAGCCGACCCAGCAGGTGCCGATTCCAAACTCCTGCGCCTGCAAAACGAGGTGTTCCCCCGATATTCCCACATCAATCAGATAGTAAGAGGTGCCTTGAATACTCCGTCCAAGCACATTTGCGATCAGGTCGAGTTTAGCTAGAACGACCACCACCACGGGAGCGTTTTCTATAAACCGTGATGGCCGGTATATGCCGCCTGTTACCTCTCTGCAAAATCGGGTTTTGAGCTCAGGTTCATCGAGCACGATGAATCGCCAGGGCTGCACGTTTTCTGCCGAAGGAGCGAGCCGTGCCGCCTCAATGCATCGGAGTATTTTTTCTCTCTCGACCTTTTTATCGAGGTACTTTCTCACGCTCTTTCTCTTCTCGATTATCTCCATCAATGCCATGGAATGCTCCTGTTGCCGATTACTAACGGGTCAGTGTCATTAGGTAACCAATCAAAAATCAAAATATTTGTATAGACCGTTGAAATCGACATTCTTTGATTCTCGCATCAAAAGCGATGCTTTGACTGCCCTGTACACCGCGTCTCCAAGAAGCTGTCCAAAAAGTGTGTGGCCACCTGCATACTGTATGTTCTTACCATTTCCTGATACAACAACGATGGAATCCGTTCCTGTTCCGGTTGCCTGAGTACCCGTATCAACGCTTTTTACCTTTTGTTCAAGGAAGGCTGCAGTCTTCGCCTCAGTTGCTGTAATAACAGATGAGATCATGCATTCATCCAGCAAGTAAGCGTTTGTTATTAAAATGATATTTATTGTTCCCCATTCGCGAGAAGGTTCGCCGGTGAAGTCGGTCTTTGTCCGTTCGGTAACATTGATTGCATTGGATAAGCCTGCTGTCACAATTGCAAGCAGTGCTATTTCTCTTTCATACTTACAGATAAATCGGGCATATTTCATATCCGCTGAAGTTACTAGACCGACAGCATTGTTATTAAGATTTTGTTTTTCGAGAAACTTCCTGATAAGAAATTCTGGTTTTTGTTGCAGGATTTCGGCCTTTGTTTCAGGATCATGAACTTTCAGGTTAACTATGGTATCGGTTCTGGTCATCCCACCGTTGTACAAAGCTGAGCTGAGCACCCGAAGGGGATAGTCAAAACTGACCGTTATAAAACTATTGTTATAGACTATTTTCAAGTGGCCCTGTTAATGTTTTTTTATTTTATTCCAAGATTCTTGAAAAAACAGACTATGTACTCGCTCTCGATTTAGAAAACTCAATAAGCAAAGTACTCGTGGAGCGATTTCTTTTCTTTTGCCCAAAAAGTTTACACAGTAGCAAGGAGTTTGTTACAACGTAAGGTTTTTTATCCGATTAGCAGCCTCCTCAACCTTTTCGAGGTCAGGAACGATTGCGAATCGCACGAATCCTTCTCCCGGATTAACACCATGCGCCTCCTGTGAAAGCCAGTTTCCCGGTGTGGTGACGACTGCGACCTCTTTTTGGAGGAGCTTCTTTGCAAAGTCCACCGAGGAGTATCTCTCGGGTACCCGCTGCCAGATGTAGATAGTACCCTGCGGCTCACAGCGGGGAAGTCCGACTGAAGTCAGGGCGTTTATCAGAATGTCTCTCTTTTTCCTGTAATCCTCGCGCAGCTCCTCGACATGACCTTCATCTTTCAGAGCTGCAATGGCGGCATCCTGGATAAAGGTAGCTGTCCCCGAATCGATATTGGGTTTTACCTTTTTGTATGCTGCAATTATTCGTGCATCACCTGCTGCCCAACCGACCCTGTAGCAAGTCATGTTGCTCCTCTTTGAGAGTGATTGAAACACGACAACTCCCTCTTTTTTCAATTGGAGAATCGATGGAGGAGCCTCATCGTAATAGTTTTCAGTATAGGATTCATCGGATGCGATGATAATGTTGTTTTTCTCACCGAATTCGACTACCTCATTATAAAAGTCCATGGTTGGGAAAGCGGTAGTTGGATTATTGGGGTAGTTGATCCAGAGCAGTTTTGCCTTTTTCACTATATCTTCAGGAATGGATCGGAGGTCAGGGAGAAAATCATTTTCCGGGATGAGATTGAGAAAATAGGTTTTTCCTTCGGCAAAGTGCGTTCCTCTTGACCATGCAGGATATCCTGGATTCAAAGCCAGTGTGTAGTCCCCAGGATTGATGAAGGTTTCCGGAAAGTTAAAAATCGCCTCTTTCGAACCGATGGTAGACATGATTTCAGATTCCGGATCGAGGTTGATTTTGAACCGCTTTTTACTCCACCATGCGACTGTTTCTCGGTATTCAGAAACACCGATATAGCTCGGATACCCGGATGATTTTCGTCTGTCAATGCCATCTTTGCAGGCATTCCTGATTAACTCGGGAGTGGGGAGCGAGGGATCACCGACGCCAAAGTCTATAGGCTCTATTCCCTCTTTCTTGAGCTGCTCTACGATATTGTCAACATCTGCGAATGCATAGCTTCCTATAGCATTGACACGGTCCGAAACCATGATCTTCATATTTTTCCTCCGGATGCACAAGTTTGGAGAACAAGATACTGAAAGTGTGCTTGAGTGTCAATTGATTGCAAGATATGGATTTAAATGATTCTTTTGAAGAAAGAAGATTATAGGAGTATATTTACTAATAGGCAAAATTCTTTGAATAGTAAGCCTGAGCAATGTTCTAATAGGGCTAAACTATTTCAAAAAAATCACTATAATGATAATAGGGATTACTCTAAAATATTTTTTCAAAAACCCCATGTATAGAAACCTGTTTTTCATTGTAAAAAATTTCAGTTTTGGAGTAACATTGCGTGCCTGACGAAAAAGATCTCGATAAAATCAAGAAGATGATCGAAGAATTAGGCGAGAAAGAAATCGAGATGGGCGAAAAGGGTGAAGAGGAGTTGGTCGGCGCACCCAGAGAGCAGATTATTGAAGAGGAGGTTCCGGTTGCCGAACCGGGGGTTCCTGAGGAAGAGGAAGATTTCCAGGAGCTGCTCAAAGATATTGAGATAGGACTTACAGAGGAAAAGGAACTCGAAGAGCGGATTGCTGCGGCACCTCCTGAAGAAGAAGAGCTCGCAGTGGTTACTGAGGAGAAACCGGTGGAAGAGGTCGCTGCAGTTGAGGAGGAGGCAGCAGTACCACCGGTTGAGGAAACCGCAGAACAAGAACTTGTTACACCCGCAGAGGAGATTACCCCCATAGAGGAGCTACCCGAAGAGCTCGTACCTGCAAAACCTGCTGAAGAATTATTAGAGGCTGAAGAGGGTGGCCTGGACCTGCCGGTTGATTTCGATATGGAGGATATTACTGCAAAGGAGGGACCTCCTGAAGAGTTGAGAAAAAAACCTGAGGTACCGGAGGAGGAAGCCCCGCCAGCTCCACCAGCTGCTGAAATTCCGGAAGAGGCAGCTCCACCAGCTGCTGAAATTCCGGAAGAAGAGATAGAGGCTCCACCAGCTCCGGAAATCGAGGAAGAAATTCCCATTGAGGGGATTGAGCTGACAATACCTGAGGAACAAGAAAAGGCTGAAGAGGAGATTCCTGAACCTGCTATACCGGCTGTACCCGAAGAAGAAATTCCTGTTGAAGAACCCTCAGATTTGTTGGCGGGTCTGAGCTTTGAGGAGCCGGAAGCTGAAGAGGAAGCGGTTCCGGAAGAAGCAGTTAGAGAAGAAGAGATACTTGAAAAACCTGCAGTTCCCGAACCTGTTGAGTTAGAAGTATCGGAAGAAGCTGAGAAAGCACCCGCTGAAAAGATCGAAGTTCCCGGATTAGGTGAATTGGAAATTCCAGAAGAAGAAGAAGAGAAGCCACCTTTGGAACCGGAGATACCCGAGCTTGGTGAAGCGGAGGGTGCAGAGGAGGCTGAAGCTCCACTTGAGGAAATCGAAGAACTTTCCCTTGAAGAGCTCGAAGAGGCGGGAATTACGGAGGGTATGGAGGAAAAGGCTCCCACTGAGGTACCTCCTATTGAGAAGATGGAAGAGGAGGAGGAACTAGAAGTTGAGATGCCGGCAATGCCAGAAGAGGGTGCAGCGGCCCCTGAAGGTAAACCTCCAGAGGGCTTTGAAGAGGCTGCTGAACCGGAAATGGCCCGTGCTGAAGGTCCTGCAGGTGTCGAGGAAATTGAGCTCAGTGATGATGACATAAACCAGATAAAAACAAAGTTAGGCGCGTTGAATCCGCTCCTCGCAATGAACATACAGGAAATCATTGTGAAGGGAACGCTCCCGGCTCCTTCCATAAGTGGTATTCTCCAGCTACTCATAGAGGATGCATCCGAAGAAGAGATAACAAGCTACGTTTATGGTATTCGTCTACAAACCGATGAGAGCAAACAGGTTTTACAAAGAAGGAATCGGTTATGTAAAAAGCGAGCAATACGAGGAGGCAGAGTCGTCCTTCAGAAGAGCAACGAGAATTTATGTCAACATCAAACAGTATGACAATTTCGGATGGTCCTATATGGTTTCGGGTAACTATGAGGCAGCGGAGGAGAAATTCAGTGAAGGTATCGCGGCAGAGAGGCTCAAAGCTGGTCTCAGCGAAGATGTAGAAATGGATTACATAAAGAATCTGAATATTCACATTCACCTCGCCATGCTCTACAACATACTTGAACGCTTCGACAAGGCCGAGGCACTCTATGCGGCGGTTGTCAGGGAGAATCCAAAGGAATATGAATACCTTCGAATGCAGGGTGAAAATTTAATCGACTGGGCGAGAAAGGAGCTGACAGGAAGGGACGAACACTACATAGGCGCCTATGAGCTGTTCAGTACTGCGTATACTGATAATCCGAAAAATGTAGATGCCCTGTTTAAGATGCTGCTCATCGAGATTATGAGAGGGAATGATGAGGCAGTTGATTCTCTGTATAATGAATTGACCAGACGTTTTCCCAAGGCTATGGATCGGGAAGTTCAAACGGAGCTTGCATTTCATTATCTTTCACGGGAAAATTTTGGACCTATTATGTCCATTCTTGTGAGAGTTCTGGAAAAACCCTCTATCGTGGTGTTTGGTACATCGGAGGCGAGGGATCTATATCAGCCGCCTGTTTCTCCGGGAGAATATCGGGACTATGCCGAGTACTTTAAGGAAGCGAGCATTCCAAAGGCGTATTATGCATTTGCTGAATACTATAAGGCCGTGAACAACAGAAAGTTACAGGAAGAGTTTCTTTGGGATACAATAAACTCAGAAGAAGCGCGCTGGGTAATCGAGAAAGAAGGAGTTGCACTGGTCAGGCGGGGTGAAGCAATAATCGCCGAGAAACTACCTCAACATTACCCATGGGAAGAGAAGAATAGAATACTGTTGTCTGATGCATATAATGATCTCGGAGAGATCTACGCCCGGATGGAGACCCCTGGAATGGCTGCAGAAGCAATACGCAACTTTAAAAAGTCAATCGAACAAAACACGCGTAATGTACAAGCTTACTTCAATCTGGCGCAGGTATACTTTTACAAGGAGCGAAACTACGAGCTGGCGCGACGCAACTATGAAAGGGCACTGAGTTTGAACTTGATCGACCGGGATCTCAGCTACAATCTTGGACTCATCTATTATTACAGAGGGGATTTCTACAGAGCCCTATCGTACTGGTCAGACCTTTCAGAGGAAATTCCGGATAATCCGTATCTGAGTAGCGCCATGGGAAGTGCATTTCTCAATCTTGGTACCTACCATGCAGCCCTCGGAGAATTCCTCATGCTTTCGGAGGTATATGATAGGCTTGTGAAAAATTTAGGGGAAATCAAGCCCTGGAGAGCATATCACAAAAGGATTTTACTTGAATCAGCAGCAGTGAATAATAATCTTGGTGTGGCATATCAAAAACTCTATGAGGAGACCGGCAATTCTGAATATCAGAAAAACAGCCTTCTTGCGCTATACAAGGCCGGGGAACTTGCCGATATTATGGGAATCGATAGAGGAAAGATACAGTATAATATTCAATATATAATCCATCCCGAAGTTGTACGAGGCGATATGGCGGTTCATGATGACTTGAGCACTAATTATCGTTTTTACGTACAGTAGTAGCCTTCTTGAATTCCTTGCTCAACCACTCTAATGTTGTTATATTAATGCGATTGTTTAATATTAAACGTATAGATAGATTGCAGGAAAATTTTTTAGTTAACATACTGCAGTGCCGGCAAACATTATTGTGTACAATAATGTTTGCCCTATTAATGCGATTGTTTAGTTTTGGTGAGATGGATCGAGGAGTTTGAGAATGCGGTTAAGATTATTGGGGAATAAAATCGGCATGACGCAGATATTTGATGAGAGCGGTCAAGTGGTTCCCATTACTGTTCTCCAGGTTGGTCCCTGCGTGGTTATCGACAAGAAAACCGAAGAGAAAAATGGATACAATGCTTTCGTTCTTGGGTATGAAGACATAAAAGAGGAAAAAGTGAGAAAGAGTGAGCTGGGGCTTTTCAAGAAAACAGGTCTTACGCCGATGAGACATATGGCTGAATCGCGAGTTACTAAAAAAGAACTTGAGCAGTATGAGATTGGCCAGGAGATCAGGATAGATATATTCAATAAGGGTGACCACGTTGACGTTACCGGAAAATCAAAGGGTAGGGGTTTCACCGGTGTCATGAAGAGATATGGTATGGCCGGTGCCAAGCGTAGTCATGGGACACACGAGTATTTCAGACATGGTGGCTCGATAGGGGCTTCCGCTTCTCCCTCCCGTGTTTTCAAAGGAATGAAAATGCCGGGCAGATTTGGAGCCAGTAACGTAACAATTCAAAATTTAGTCGTAACCGATGTTAAGCCGGAACAGAATATAATGCTTATCAGGGGATCTGTTCCTGGACCTAACAGGGCATATGTTACGGTTAGTCCTGCTGTTAAAAAATTGGCAGCGAGTTAATTACAGCTAATATAATACCTACCAATATACACGAATAATTCAAAAGAGCTTTTTCCTATCCTCTATTGATACTATATAGTATATATGTAATGTATCAATAGAGAGCAGGTGATATCAGGGAGAGATATCGCATTGTTCCCAGTACCCGGTTTGTTAGGGTGAAGCAAATGTTCTGTAATGATTTGCTGAACAGGGGAATAACCCGTTTTGCTTGATGCGAGTATGGAGGTATGTCGTGTCCGTAAAGAGACCGGGTATTGACAACTACTTCATGAATATTGCAATAATGGTAGCAAGCAGGACAACCTGTTTGAGAAGAAAGGTTGGCTCTGTAATAGTTCAGGGCAAGCAGATCATCTCTACCGGATATAACGGATCACCACAAGGAATGCCACATTGCATCGATATTGGTTGCGCAAGAGAAGGTGTTCCATCCGGAGAACGATCGGAACTCTGCAGAGGAGCTCATGCAGAACAGAATGCGATAAACTTTGCCGCACAGTACGGTATATCGATTAAGGGTGCAACGATCTATACAACTCACCTGCCCTGTTCGTGGTGCTCAAAGAGCATTGTTAATTCGGGGATATTGCGGGTGGTATTTTTACACGATTATCCTGATCCAGCGTCAAAGGAAATTCTCGGTACAATACATCTGGAGGCGATAAAGGACTTCGAACAATTGAACGTTGAATAAACAGGTTATCCACAGTTATAATTAGGATATTGGAACACCAAGGGGAGCCTCTCTTTAATGGGAAAAGCGTTAATTGTTTACCACATATGAAGATAAACCAATTTTGTGAAAAATATTTGACATTTGGTGAAAAATACCGGGTAGTTTCATGGTTGTTTGGACCGAAAATTGGAAGGAGAATGTTTATCTTACGATTTGACATGAAGTTAGATTATCTGTTATTCAGGTTATGTACTTCTATTTGCTTTTCCATGAATAAATTAACAACTTATCCACAGCTGTTATTGGGGGAGAATACAGGAGTTTTTAGCTATCAGTTTAGGAAATTAAAGGTTGGAAGCTGGTGAGAAAAGGATTTAACATAAAGAGCGTCGTTATTGGTCTCATAATAATCAATGTCGTTATATTTCTGTTCACCGAAATTCTGAACATACCTGTACCGCAGGGACTTATTAACTCTCTGGCTAGAAAAGGGAACACAACCCTTGCTCTTGCCTTTCAACGATACGGACTATTTGTAACTATCTTCTCACTCTTTCCAATATTAATACGTCAGCTGGGCTGGGTTTGGCAGGTATTCACCTACATGTTTCTGCATGGAAGCTTTTTTCACATATTTTTTAATATGTATGCGCTTCTCCTCTTTGGCAGGCCATTGGAGCAGAAATGGGGGAAGAAAGAATTTTTTCTTTATTATATTTTCACTGGAGTAGGTGCAGGCATCGTTACATTATTCTGGAACCTCATTGGAAATCCTTTTGTTCCTACTATCGGCGCCTCAGGTGCTATATTTGGTCTTGTTCTTGCCTTCGGACTCGAATTTCCTGATGCGGTGCTCCTGCTTTTCTTCTTCATTCCTGTGCGTGCGAAGTATGCAGCATTTATATTTGGAGGCATAGAACTTGCAATGATCGCTACGGGATCAATGAGGGGAATCGGACATTTTACCCATTTGGCTGGGCTACTGTTCGGCTATATCTTTTATCTGTGGAGAATAAAAAACAAATACGCAAGAAAGCGGGTATCTCTGCAGGGAAAGATACAGGATTTCATAGCGAGGAGATCGAACACGTTTTCGGCGCGAAAAAAGGAGAGAGTACTGAAGCAGGCTGAAACGCTCAAAGTGAAGCTTGACAGCGGTTTTCCCATGACAAAGGCCGAAGAAAATTTTCTCGAGAAATTGAGGCAATCATACAACCGGTATAGAAAAGAAATATGCGAACCCGAAGAGTTCGATGGCTCTGCATCAGATTGTCTGAATTGTGGGGCACTCTATGCATGTTTATACCGGTACGTTCTTGACTTACAGTAACTTTTTGTTGTCATTTCAAGGTATTCCGATGTAATATACGGCTTATGGATGATAAGACACAGATCAGATTGAATCGCTATATTGATAAGATGCCTGCCCTTTCAATTACCGTTGCAAAAGTACTCGAGGTTGTGAGAAATCCGCAGGTAACGGCAAAAGACCTCAATAAAGTGATCAGCCTCGATCCGGTCCTTATGGGAAGGGTATTAAAGCTTGTTAACTCTGCTTACTACGGTTTGGCGAATAAGGTTACCTCTCTTGTAACTGCAATAATAATGCTTGGTATAAACACGATTAAGAACCTTTCGCTCTCCACGGCCGTTCTTGCAAATATGAAAAATCAATCCCGGTTTAGATCACTCAATGTGGATGGATTCTGGAGACATTCTATTGGTGTGGGTGTTGCAGCAAAACTTATAGCGGATGCATTCGGGATCCCTACAAACTTAAAGGAAGAGTACTTTATCGGCGGCCTGCTTCATGACATTGGAAAGATTCCACTCAACGAAATATTCGATGAAGAGTACTTGAAGGTTATTAGAACTGCTGATATGAAAAAGCTACCCCTTATTGACATGGAAAACGAAATGCTCGGAGTTAATCATACAGAAGTTGGAAAAATGATTGCAGAGAAGTGGCGGTTATCACCGGAAACCTATGAATGCATACTCAACCATCATGAGCCGGGCACGGTGGAAGA
>CAYFYU010000003.1:45582-50422 GCA_964347455.1 uncultured Spirochaetota bacterium
ATCATGAACCAGGTACTGCACAGGAAGAAAATTTTAAGATAGTCGCTGCCATCTATATGGCGAATACGTACTGTAATTTAAACGAAATCGGTTTCTCCGGAAACCGATATGCCAGTAAGATCGACGTCGGTGTCCTCGATAAAACAGGAGTAACTGAGGAATTTCTCGATAACCTGTTCGATACGATCTCAGAAGAGGTCGAAAAGGCATCGATATTTCTCCATGTCTCAGGATAAAATCTACTCACATTATCGCTGTATTACGGCTGCAATACCCATAGAGATGGGGCTCATATGAAGGTCAAGTTCTGGGGGGTGCGAGGTTCCATTCCTACCCCGGGTCCTCAAACAGCAAAGTATGGTGGGAATACGACAAGTATAGAAGTGCGCCTGGATAATGGAAGGATCATCATTATCGGCGCTGGCAGTGGCATACGGGCACTGGGGAATCAGCTCGTTACCACTGAGATGAAGAAAGGTCCTCTCAGTATTGATCTGTTTATCAGTCACACCCACTGGGATCATATTCAGGGTTTTCCCTTTTTTACGCCGATTTTTATTCCAGGTAATAAGATACGAGTGCGAGGTCCTGTCAACATCGGAGATGAAGGTCTTGACAAGGTTTTCGGAATACAGATGTCCTACAATTATTTCCCTCTGAGGGCTGACGAACTCGCCGCAGATATAACCTATGAGGTGCTCACAGAAAAGTCGTTCCAACTCTATGATGATGTCAAGGTATCCACGAAGATGCTCAATCACCCCGTAATCGATCTCGGCTATCGAATTGAGGCGGATGGAGCGGTGTTTGCAACCGCATATGATCACGAGCCTTTTCGAAATTTATTTGACAGCAGCCCTGAAGATGAAGACTACGATGAACTCGCTAGACTTGAGGGGGAAAAAGCGGCAAATATGAATAACCAAAAAGTTTGGGAATATATTGCAGGTGCAGATCTCGTTGTGCATGATGCACAATATACAAACGCAGAATACCAATCCTCAAAAATTGGATGGGGTCATTCTCCCATGGAGTACGTTTTGTACAGCACAATCAGGGCAGGGGTTAAGAGAGTTGCCCTATTTCACCATGACCCCACGAGAACCGATGCCGAACTCGATCGAATTGAAAAGGTGATAAGGGAGAGGGCTGCTAAAATTCAATCCCATAATATAGACGTCTTTTTTGCCCGTGAGGGTTTAGAAATAGCGTTGTGAGATTTCCTTCCAAAAAGTGTATTTAGAGATAATGCTTCAGTTTTCACAGCGAGAGGAAAATTTCAACCTAAGTGAGTAACAATGGAGCATGCTCCCTTTGTTCATCTCCATACCCATTCAGAATATTCAATTCTCGATGGTTCTGCGAAAATCGATGACCTTGTAAATAAGGCCATCCATTACAAAATGCCTGCACTGGCATTGACAGATCATGGCAACATGTTCGGTGCGCTCGAGTTTTACAAAAGCGCTCTGCATAGCGGAATAAAACCGATAATCGGTGAAGAATTCTACATCGCACCACGCTCGATAAAGAAAAAAGATCCAAAAGAAAGAGCTTTTCATCTCATACTTCTTGCTAGAAACGAAGAAGGTTATCGAAATCTCATCAAGCTTTCATCTATTGCATTTCTGGATGGGTTCTATTATAAACCGAGAATAGACAAACAGCTACTGGCGTCCCATTTGGATGGCTTGATTGCCATGAGTTCCTGTCTTGGTGGCGAGATACCGACGCATCTCAACCAGAAGAGGTTTGAACGTGCACGAGAAGCAGCAGGTGAATATCTCGATCTTTTTGGCAGAGATAATTTCTACTTTGAGCTCATGGATAACAGCATCCGAGAACAGGAAGAGATAAATCGCGAACTCATAAAGCTTGCCAAAGATATGGAAATCAAGCTCGTCGCAACCAACGATGTACACTATGTAGATAAGGCTGATGCAGCTTATCACGATGTTCTACTCTGCATACAAACCGGAAAGACCATAAATGAAGCTAGACGGTTCAAATTCAAGTCAGAAGAATTTTATTTTAAATCTCCTCAAGAGATGATTGCGCTCTTTTCTCACTGTCCTGAAGCAGTACGCAATACGATCGAGATAACGGAAAAATGCAACCTCTCTCTTGAAATGGGAAAGTTACGCCTCCCCCACTTTCCCATTCCCGCAGGGTATAGTGCAGACAGCTACCTAAAGAAATTAACCAATGAGGGTATTCAGCGGAAGTATGAAATATTGAGCGAAGAGGTAAGGGAAAGAACGGAAATGGAGCTGAACGTAATCAGTTCTATGGGGTTCAGCACCTACTTCCTCATCGTTTGGGATTTTATCAGGTTTGCCAAGAGCCATGGTATAGCAGTGGGACCGGGAAGGGGGAGTGCGGCCGGATCGATCGTTGCCTTTGCACTGGATATTACCGATGTAGACCCGCTTCGATACGGGCTTCTTTTTGAACGATTTTTAAATGTTTCGCGAATATCGATGCCGGATATCGATATCGATTTCGACGGTGACAGACGGGACGAAGTCATCGCCTATGTGCGGGAAAAATACGGTGAAGACCGGGTTGCCCAGATCATTACCTTTGGAGCCATGAAGGCGAGAGCAGTAGTCAGAGATGTTGCCAGGGCTCTCGATATATCAGTAGGAGAAGCTGATAGAATTGCAAAACTCATCCCTTCACGCATCGACATTACCATAGAAGAAGCGACCGTTTCGTCAAAGGAACTGCGTGAGGAAATACAGAATAATGAACCAATAGGAAAGCTCTTTAAGATAGCAAAAGGGCTGGAGAAGCGAGTGAGGCATCCTTCTACCCATGCAGCTGGAGTTGTAATTTCACCAGCCTCACTGATGAGTATAGTACCTCTCTACCGTGATCCGAAGAGCGGTGTTATATCGACTCAGTATCAAATGAAACACCTGGAAGACGTCGGTCTCATTAAGATGGATTTTCTTGGTTTAAAGAACCTTACTATTATCCAGAGAAGTCTGAAAGCGTTGCAATCAGCGGGCGAGGTAGTTCCCAAGATGAACAACTTGGACCTGGAGGACGAAGAGGTTTATGAGCTTCTCGCAAAAGGGAAGAGTATGGGGGTGTTTCAACTTGAATCGAGCGGGATGCAGAATCTCCTGAAACGTCTCGAACCGAATCGTTTCGACGAGCTGATTGCCGTACTTGCACTATACCGGCCAGGTCCGCTTGATTCAGGTATGGTTGACGAATTTATTGAACGGAAACATGGCAGAAAGCCCATACTCTATTCCGACCAGAGGTTGGAACCTATTTTAAGAGAGACCTACGGTGTTATTGTCTATCAGGAACAGGTTATGGAAATCGCTCAGGTTATCAGCGGTTTTAGCATGGCTGAAGCAGATAATATGCGAAAAGCCATGGGGAAGAAGAAACCTGAAATTCTTGAGGAAGCGAGAGAGAACTTCATTGATGGTGCGGTGAAAAATCGTGTCGATAAAAAGGTTGCTGAGGACATATTCGAGATGATTAGGACGTTTGGCAGATACGGTTTCAACAAATCCCATTCAACTGCGTACGCGCTGCTTGCATTCCAAACAGCATACCTAAAGGTCCATTTTCCGGTAAGTTATTTTACCTCTCTATTGTCGGGCGAGCTGAACGACACAGACAAAATTTGCCAGTATGTGTGCGATGCAAGGGAAACCGGCATTGAAGTGACCCCTCCCGATGTTAACAGGAGCGGTGCACTTTTCGAAGTGGAAGGAAACCGAATACGATATGCTCTTGCTGCTGTGAAGAATGTTGGTGAAAATGCAGCTTTGAGTATCGTCAAAGAACGTTTGGAAAATGGGTCCTATAGCTCACTTCATGATTTTACGTCACGTGTGGATCTGCGACTCGTGAATCGAAGAGTGATGGAAAGCCTTATTAAATGTGGTGCGATGGATTCCTTTGAAGAGTCCAGAAGGACTCTTTTCGAAAATATTGAGAGTGCATTGAATTATGGTGGTTCAGTACAGGGTGACAAACTTAAGGGACAGTCCAGTCTCTTTGAGGAACTCGAGCAGGAACAATCGGTAAATGATTTTTATGAGGTACAGCGTTTCGACGAATGGGATGAAGCAGAGCTCTCTGAATATGAAAGAGAGGTACTTGGTTTTTATTTCAAGGCGCATCCTATTTTGAAATACTCTGAAATGGTGGAGCGGTTTGGTGCCGTTAGGATAGGCGAACTGAAGGATTTACCCGGAGAGTCAAAAGTGAGCATCTTCGGAATAATTGCGACTTTAAGAGTCATAACGACACGCGATAACAAAGAAATGGCGTTCGTGAGCCTGGAGGATCAGACCGGAACCATTGAAGTGGTTGTTTTTCCGAGTGTATATGAAAGGCATAATCAATACCTTAACGAGAAAAAAGTCGTTGTAGTCACAGGAAAGATTAACGGTGACAAGGTTTTGGCTGATAGATTTCTCTATCCCGAAGAAGTTGAAAAGGAATCCTTTACTGGTCTCCATATACTCATTGAGAAACCAGTTCATGAGGATAAGCTGATGCGTCTTCGGGACATTTTTATACAGCATCGTGGCAAATGCAGCGTGTTCATTCACACTCCCGAGCTCGAGGACACAGGCAGATCAATAAAGGCTTCATCGTTTCTCCTCGTAGATCCCAAAGAGGATCTTCTCTTGCAGCTGAAGGAGGAGAATCTCGTCCAAAGGGCGTGGATCGCATGATCTAGCGAAATCCCTTACGCTCCATTACACCCCATTCCCTTTTTTTAGTAAAAAATTTGAAGAAACCCACAAGTCTAAATACCAGGTTAATCTGACGGTAGAATAGGTGCTCGAGCATAGAAGCGAAA
>CAYFYU010000003.1:50432-82454 GCA_964347455.1 uncultured Spirochaetota bacterium
AAATGATGAAACCGGAGTGTGGTGCCTACGAGATAGTGTTCCATGGTAAGAGCGATGAATGAGTGCACGATACCATACACCCAGGTGACCAGGAAGAATTGCAGAATTGCTCGTACAGGAAATGCACCGATGAGGGGGCCGATTACCATCACCATATACCCCAATGCCTCGAAAAATGGCGGTACTATTTCAGTAAAGAAGTAAAAAGGGACGGAGAAGAGACCAATTGTCCCGTATCGAGGATTGAAAAACATATTTCTGTTTTCGGATAGGCTTTCGAGAAGACCCATCTGCCAGCGGATTCTCTGGCGTTTTAGTACCTTAACCGTTGCGGGTAGCTCTGTCCAGCAGACCGTATCATGAACGAAGGCTATTTTATACTTTTTTTTCTCCTGGCGTTTGAGATTGTGTAAATCGACAACCAGAAGCATGTCCTCACCCAGACTCTTCTTTTTATATCCCGCTACTTTAAGCACGTCCTCTTTTTTGAAAATGCCAAAGGCACCCGATATGATAAGAAGTGAGTTAATGGCGGAAAGCCCCATTCTCCCCATAAAAAATGAGCGGGCATATTCAACCGATTGCAGGATAACGAGAATGTTTTTTGTGAGCTTTTCTTTGAGCAGTCTCCCCTTTTCTATGTAGGCACCATTTGCCGCCTTGACCACGCCACCAACTGCTGTTGTTTTGACTGGATCACTTACAAAGGGAAGAATGAGCCTTGCCAGTGCATCTTCACCGAGAATTGAATCCGCATCGATTGCGCAGAAATAAGGATACTGTGATACGTTTATACCGGCATTGAGGGCATCGGCCTTTCCGCCATTCTCCTTATCGATAACGATGATGTTTTTATACTCTCGTGATACGTATATTCCCCTTATTTTTTCGGTATCAATGGACTTTCTGAATACATAATCGGTTTTTATTAGATTGAAGGACCTCCTCAGCACATCCATGGTATTGTCCTTGGATCCATCGTTGACAACAAGGAGCTCGTAGCTTGGATACCGTAGGAAAAGGAGGGAGTGAATGCTTTCAACAATGGTCTTTTCCTCATTATAGGCTGGAAGAATTATCGACATAGGGGGGAGCAGGCGGAACTTAAACGCCTGTTCCAGGTCATAGGTAAAACGCATCTTCTTATTTTTATTTATTTCTATGATTGAGAGGAGGAGAATAACAAGGTAAATGGTGTTGATTAAAAAGAAGTAAATAACGATTCCCGCGAAAAGAATATTCAAAATGAATGTACCATCAACCATTTGTACTCTCTACAAGCATTTTTTGAACTATCTTGTTGGAGCTCCTGAAATTGTTGAGATACTCTCTGTAGCCCTTTCCGATGATCGTTCTAATTATTTTCATAGCTTCGTTCTGCTCTCTTTCATCTTCAGCTGTGAGGTTTATTATAGCAGTTTCAACTACACCGTGCGCTTCCAGGGTTTGAACGATCATATCCCGTGCATATCTGTCATCAATGTCGAGATATGCCAGAAGGGTCATGATACCCAGCTTTCCCAATTTGACGAGAGCTTCTGCTGCATTCTTGCGAACAAACCAGTTTTTATCCTTGAGAAGGGGTATTAGACGATAAGCCGCACCCTTCAGGGACATTTCACCAATGATTCTGCAAGCAACTGCACGAAACTGCCATTCACTGTTTGAAAGAGCGTCAAAAACTGTTTTTACCGCAAACAGGTCGTTTATTTTCCCGATGACATTCAACGCATTTATCCGCACATCGAGATTATCGCTGGTATCGTAAAGGATTTTCATGTCCTTGAAACTTTCAGGGAGTCGAAAATTTGCGCAGACCTTGATGAGAAGAACGAGTTTCTCGGGAGACAGATTATTTGATTTGAAGTATGGCTGTATATGTGTATAAATCTGGCTACCAAATGATGGTAGAATACCTGCAATAAGCCATGCCTGAGAGAAGCTGCTCTTACTGAAAAATTTCAGTATTGACGAAACGGAATTTTCATCTTTCAGCTCCCCGAGGGCGATGATTGCCGCTGAGGCTACCTTTGGATTTATATCAAAAAGTGCCGAGGATAATACACTGACACTGCTTTGCAATTTGATGAGACCCAGTAGATGGCTGGCACGTATTCTTTTTACAGGGAATATACGTTTAAGCCATTTCTCAAGAATTTTTATGAGGCCGAGGGATTCAACGGCGCTTTTCATACGCTCCTGCTTTCTTCCAATTATAGATGCTATTATTGTGGCGAATCCCTGTATGACCATATCCCTCTGGTGAATTTTAAAGGTAATTTCTTTAAGCGGTATCTGTTCAAGTAGATACTGGTAGAGAAGATCAAATATTTTCCTTTTCGTCAGCGATTTAATCTTAACAATAAGTGCTTTAATGATCTGCACACTCAAGGTCACAATAAAAAAGAGTGCAACGATCCCGAAAAGGGTAATCATTGCCCTGAATGCAACTTCGCGGATGGATGTGAGAAAGCCAAGTGTTACCATTTTATAATTGGTTGAAAGCTTATTTGATGGGTCTGCCCGTACTGTGTGTCTAGATAGCTGTATGCGAGGGATAGCTCAAGATATTGTGTAACATCGTGGGATATACCGACGGCAACTTCGAAAACCCTTCGATCTTTGTCCTTTATTTCTACACTTCCTCCATAGGTTAATCCAGCATACAGAGCATTTCTTTTGTAATAGTCCAGGGTCGCTGCCGCTCTAAAGGTACCTGTGGAATAGCCGGAGGAGTAAAAATAACGATTGTATCCGAACAGTATGTAGGTAACATCACCAAAATATTTCACTATTTCAGGCTTGATCGCGTAGAGTGTGTCATCCTGGATGGAACCCAGAGGAGCATCTTGGTAAACATCGGATGAAAAGCCAATGCCCATTCCAAAGCCCCCATGAAAGGAATAATTGACGCCCAACTCTGCTCCGTATGAAGGAGAAAAGTCTGCATCGGGAGTAATCTTAAAACCACCGAGAAGGTACAAATTTGAGATGCCATAATACACTGAAGTAAAAGAAAAACTGTGATCATTTGTGGCATTGAGGGTTGCAAATTCAAATTGCAGTGTGACGTCAAGCGTCTGCCTGTGGTGATAGGTTAAGAAAGATGAAATGATGATTCCCAATCGTTTATCTGGATAAATGTTCCAGGTGAGGCCGAATGGAGCTATTTCATAGGTGAGGAGGGTTGGAATTCCTTCAAGATAGCGCTTGGCCTCTTCATTTTCGGGATCAATGGCCAGAACCCTGTTGAACTCCTCAATGGCCATCTCCTTTTCTTCCATGGCAAGGTAGACCTTGCCGAGGTTAAGGCGGGCATCGATTTCATCCGCACCAGCTAAAATTGCATCGTTGAAAAGGGCAGCTGCATCCTCGTTTTTCCCGGACCAGAAGTGTACACGTGCAAGACCCATGAGTGCGTCAGGGTCGTTTTTCTTTTTCAGGAGATAGCGATTGTACAGTTCAATCGCCTCGTCGTATTTACCCTGCCAGCTGACAATTTGTGCCTTTCGAAATAGAGCCTCTGACTGCTCAGGTTCGATCTCCAATACCTCGTTGAGTAGTATGAGAGCTTCATCAAACCTGTTTGTCCAGCTCAAAACCTTTGCAAGCCGTATTTTGACGAGAATGTTCGAAGCATCGATGCTGAGCACTTTACGATAGGTCTCGATTGCACCTTCGAGATTATTTTCGCGTTCAAAGATGATTCCCCTATCGATGAGCTTGTCTATTTCTTCCTGCGATTGTGGATATATCCAGATTGCGGTGCATATGAAAAAGAAGAGCAAGATAATAATAGATTTTTTAAATTGCACCTCTCACCTCGTTTTGAAAAGGATCAACACCTAAATTATAGCGCTCTTTTGTTTAAATCGGCATATTTTGTGGTAATGAGGGAAAGTACCCTGTTCAAGCGGTCTTTGATTTGCTCGATTTTGTCAATTACAATACGTATTGCATTGATTTCTCTTTTCAATTCTTTGGTTATCCGGGATTCCGTCGTTCTCTCAGGAGTGAAATCCTTTTCAATTCGATAAATAATGAGGATTAATGACTGAATAATGGATAGATTTCTTCCTATCCTGGTGAATAGAGTCATGCCCTTCCCTATTGTTTGTACCTGCCCTTCGATAAGCTTTTTTCCCTCTCCGTAACTGTTTCTCTTTTCAAGTTCCCGAAGCTTAGAGAAAAAGTTTCTCCATTCCTTTTTGTAAAGGTCAACCAGTTTTCTATTCCTTACAAAACGGTTTATGATATTGGATTCTGCCTCGAGTATTTTATCTATATAGGGCACCAGATGTGCGTCCAACTTCCCTATAGCAGCACTTTTTTTATATCGAGAGAGAATCCTTTCAATTCGTGCCGACAATTCATCGGGGCTGAATGGTTTTTTAATATAGTCATCTGCTCCGGCCTTCAATCCGTCGATAATATCTGTTTCCGAATCCAAAATAGTGAGAAATATGACGGGAATCTGGGATGTGGAGTCCTGTTCCTTCAGCTTTCTGCATACCTGTAATCCGTTCATTTTTGGCATGAGGCGGTCAAGAACTATCAGGTCCGGACGAAAACGCTGCGCATAATTCAATCCCTTTTCACCGTCATTCGCAAGTATGGTTTTATATCCATCTTTTTCTACAATTCGCCGCAACAGTTCGAGGGTTTCGGGATTATCTTCGACAATGAGGATGTTTTGTTCCATAATGAAATATCTGAATCATATATTAAACCATTGGTCATTTCGATTATCGGTATTTTTTTTAGCGTTACAATGAGTATTGGACTATTTGTAGGGTGGGCTGTTTTGATTTTTCAAATTTTTGATCGATATTGTTTTCATGAATTATAATAGGTCGTGAAGCCAAGTGATGAGCCCACTTTTTGAACATGTACGGTTATATAAGGAGGTTACATAAAATTGCTACATAAAAATTTCCTCTTCTTTCTGTTGCTCTGTATTACATCGCTCCACGCTCTACCGTTACGGGGTCAGGATACCACCTCTTTTTCTGAAACCAGCATCGCGAAGGACATTATTGAAGCAGAGAGGCAGGCTGTTGAGTGGCTCAAGGATCAGATTGTTCCGAATAGTATCGTTCCAGAGCCTGGTCCTAATCGAAGGCGGCTTATGCTCAGCTATCTGCTGTCTCCTGACGATCCTGCCTATCCATATATCTACAGCCGTTCTTTTATCTATGATGACGCTCTGGGCGTTATCGCCATGACAATGGCTGGTGAGTATAGAATAGCAGAGTATGTGCTCAGTGCCCTCACACGGCTCATTCGTGAGGATGGGAGTTTTTGGTTTACCTACAACACCAGCAATAACTGGCCAAGTGAGGAGGACCATGAGGGAGCTCTCATAAGAATGGGTGCAATTGCCTGGGTAGGGTATGCGGCAACCTTTTATCTCAATGCGCATCTCCGGATGGACCAAGATTTTCTCGAAACTGATTTTTTAGCGAAAGACTTTTTGGATATGGCAGAAAAGATCGCCCGTTATGTTCTGAATCATCAGATACGTGATCAGTCGGATAAGCGAAACGGTCTGGTCACTGGGGGATGGGCGACCTATAGTTTAGAGATGCCTGATGAAGCTGACACTCCAGTTGAGGAGTACAGTGAACCTAACATTACCTGGGTGAGTATGGAACACAATATCGATATTTATTTCTTTCTCAGAGATCTGGGGCGTCTAACGGGAAAAGGAGAGTACATTGCTGCAGCTGAACTGGTACGAGAGGGATTGATGAGGCTTTGGAGTAGTAAAAAGGGGCAATTTATACGGGGTATAAAGGGAAACCAGAGTTTAGATACTGCCCTGCCTCTAGACGGAGCTTCCTGGGCTTCTATTTTTCTCCTCAGCATCGGGGAGGATCTAATGGCCAGGAGATGTCTTACGACAGTTGAGAACCATTTTGCTGTACAATCAGGTGTTTCACGGGGATACAGGCCCTATTACACGGAACCGGTATTTGAAGACAGGAGGGTAAATGGCTATTTCTTTCCGGAAAACCCCGGTATGCGCTGGTCTGAACTGGACATAATTTGGGGAGAAGGCTCCCTCGGCGTGGCCACAGCCTATGCCAAAACAGGCAATACTTGGAGGGCAACAGAAATAATAGAATCAATGCTCCCACTCCGCGTTGACGGGGGGTTTAGATACGCGACCATCAATATTCCCTATAAATTCAGCAACCAACCAAGCGTTGCCAGCACAGCATGGTTTGTGATCGCTGTCCAGATCCTCAAGGATGAAGACATGCGTGCCGCATTCTGGGGAAAGTAGACGTTTATGAAACTACTCAGATTCATCGTGATGATACTAATCGTTCTACTGTTCTGTCGGAAAGCTATTTCGGCAGATACCAGAGAACCTGTTGATATAAAAGTTGGACTGCTGTATATACAGTCAGCCATAGAGGAGGAAAAACCAAGTATAGAGTTTACCGCTTTGCGCCGTATCTTTGATATTCTTGGAATTCCCTATGACATCTTAAACGATGCCTCAGGACTCGAAGAATACCGGGTGGTATATACGGGTGGTGCCCTTACCAACACCGCTGTTTCAACTGCCCTCGCAAATGCACTGTATGACTATGTGGAGATGGGGGGAACTCTAGTGTCGGCAGGTGAGGTGGGCAACAGGTTGTTTCCCATCTTTGGTGTCGAAAAACATTTCCCGAGCAAAAAGAGGTATCGGTTGACCTTTACCGGTGCGGATCGATCCCTTTTCTATATTGATCACACCAAGGAGAAGACTATATCCCTCGGGAACGGAGAGAGACATGTCTATGATGAGGTTATCTGGTCCCACGGGTATATTCTATCGGGAAACGCAAAACCAATTGCGACTTTCGATGATGGAAAAGTTGGATTTTCAACAAACCGTTATGGTCGAGGCCGAACTTTTCTGCTCGGGCTCACCTATACCGAGTCCGTTCTTCTTCCGCAGATTGGAAAAGACTACGAGGCACAACGACGTTACGTAAATACCTTCGAACCTTCTGCTGATGTTATCATGCTCATTTTGAAAGCTATCTATGAGGCAAATTACTCGCCTTTCGTCTATATCAGCACCATTCCACACGCCATGTCAACTGCCCTAATCCTTTCTCACGATGTGGATGCCCAAACCTCGTTCGTGGATTCTCTTAAGTTCGCGGCACTTGAAGAACGGTACGGTGTTAAGAGCACCTTCTTTGAAAATACAAAGTACTTCGTCGACTGGATGGATATTGACTACTACAACATCAAAGAGAATGTTGAAGCTATACGGAATCTGAAAAAACGGGGCTGGGAGATCGGTTCCCATACAGTATCTCATTACAAGCAGTTTTCCTCTGTCGAGGAGGGTGATCCGGATGTGACGTTCAAGACCTATGATCCCGAGAATAAGAAGACTGTATATGGTGAAGTAAAGGTGAGTAAGGAGCTTCTCGATAGAGATATTCAAGGACAGAATACGGTTTCCTTCCGTGCTGGAGATCTTGAATTTCCGCAAACTCTCATCAGGATTCTCGAGGAAGCTGGATATCTGTACGATTCGACATTTTCTGCGAACGACATCCTCTCAGCCCTGCCCTATTATGCACTTAAAGATCGCAACCTTGGTTCTTCAGAGTCGAACATAATCGAGATTCCGGTTACCCTTGATGATGCATTAGGATACCTTACACCCAAAACGGTTGACAAGGCTGTAGAGGAATGGCTCGATGTTGCACGTGCCCATAGGGACAATGAGGCGATCACGGTGCTTTTGCTCCATCCATCAGATACCCGTACTGAGTCTTATAAATTAAAAGCCCAGGAAGGCTTAATGAAGGGAATCCTGGAAATGGGCGGTTGGATGGGGGATCTCTCCACATTCGGTCGTTTCTGGCGGGACCGGCATGATACGAAATTCCGTACCTACCTCGATGGAAGGGGCTCTCTCATCATTGAAATCGATAGAAAGAAGAGTGAATTAAACCCGGCTATTGGTTTTGTTGTGGGAAACACGAAAATTAAAGATATCGAAGTGAAGGACGGTACAGGAAATAAGCTGAATTACAGTGTTCAGCCTCGTGGTAGCAAGATGTATTTGGGCCAGCACAAATAATCCACCCTTAATTACGTTGACGAATTCTCCAATCTACCCTACAATGGTTTTTTCAGAAAATTCAGTCAGGAGGAATATAAAATGGAGAAAAAAAAGGCAAAGATCGGGCTTGCGCCCACAAGAAGAAGGGTATTTTCCGTTGAAGACTCACTTAAGTATAAAAAACTCATTGAAAGTAAGTTGCGTGAATGGAAAATTGATTTCGTCAATCTTGATTCGTTGAATAAAGAGGGACTTCTCTTCGACCGGCACGAGGCTGTTCAGGCAGCAAAGATCTTTAAAGACGCTGGTGTAGAGGCTGTTTTTGCGCCCCATGTGAACTTCGGAACCGAGGATGCGGTTGCGAAATGCGCGAAAGCGGTGGGGAAACCTTTCCTCCTGTGGGGGCCTCGTGATGAGGCTCCTCTCAAAGACGGATCACGTCTGCGTGATACCCAGTGCGGTCTCTTTGCAACGAGCAAGATTCTTCGTCGTTATGGAATTCCCTTTTCCTATATCGTTAACTCCCGGGTTGATTCACCGGTTTTTGAGCGTGGATTTAAGAATTTCGTTGCCGCTGCACGGGCGGCAAACAGTTTCCTGAACGCGAGAATAGGGCAGATCAGCACACGCCCGGGGGATTTCTACACAGTTATGATCAACGAAGGTGAGCTTCTCGAACGCTGGGGAATCGAAACGGTTCCCATTACACTGGTTGACATCGAACACCGGGTTCTCGACATGGTTAAAAAGGATAAACGGGTCACGGATGAAGTTGCCCAATTGAAAAAGCGCGTTACTTTCAAAAATGTTGAGGAGGAAAAAATAAAGAGAATAGCTGCACTGAAGCTAGCACTCATCGACTGGACAGAGCAGGAGAACCTTACAGCGATTGCATTTCAGTGTTGGGATGCACTGCAGATCGCGCTGGGCATCGTCCCCTGTTTTGTGGATTCAGAACTGACCGCCATGGGAATTCCAGTAGCCTGTGAAACTGATATCAACGGCGCGCTTACATCGATACTTCTTCAGAACGCGAGTCAGGGTAATACACCTACCTTTTTCTGTGATCTGACGATCAGGCATCCCGATGAGGAAAACAGTGAGCTGCTCTGGCACTGCGGTCCATTTCCCCATGAACTGGTAAAGGATAGGGGGAAGGCGTTTGTCGGGAAGCATTTCATACTTCCCTCTGGAGAACCGGGTACCGGGAACTGGGAGATCAGAGGTGGCGATATCACGATAGCCAGATTTGACGGGATCGAAAGTGACTACTCGCTCTTTATGGGACATGCAACAGGTACAGAGGGGCCCTTTACACTGGGCACCTATCTCTGGATTGAGGTTCCCGATTGGCCACTGTGGGAAGAGAAGTTCATATATGGGCCATATATACACCATGTAGTTGCGATACACGGGCATGCATCCTTCGCGCTCTATGAAGCGGTGCGGTTTATCCCTGGATTGAAGGCTGACCCGGCGAATCCAACCGAGGCGGAGATCCGGGCGTATTTGAGGGGAAGTGACCTATAGGCTGCTCTCAGGGATTGAGTTATTACACATTTTTGATATTGTCAATTATGGAAAATATATTATTGTTACATTTATTACAAAATAGTAATGTAATACAGCACGGTTTTGTATTAATACTATGACAAGTATTATTAATTTCTTAATAACATTAATCTGAATTTTTTACAAATGTGAGATACATTAGAGAGTATGAATGTAGGGGAGGTGTCGTATGAAACATTTTAAAAGAGTCGTTCCACTACTTGTGGGCATTGCTGTGTTTTTTACTATTGCCTTAACTGCTTTGGGTCAGCCGAGCATGACCGTTACTTCAAACGCAGAAACATTTTATCACCGGTTTCTCGTTGCCGATCTGGGTATACTGAATGTAGGTGGTACACCGGGTAAGGCAAATGTTATATTCAATGTTTCCTTTGGTGTTGATCCATCAGTAGATGATCTCCATCGTGTGGACATCACAGTTACGAAAAACGGCGATACGATTCTATCGGGTTCAACGGAGTCCTGGCCATATAATGATAGTAATAGATTTTCCGGTCGTCAATATAACAACAGTACAATCACCGATTCTGATGCACTGGGTGGAACTTTCGAAATCAGCGGCCAAGGGTTCACCATTCAGGATCAGGTGCTTGCCACCGGAGCCCTGCCTGCGGGAAGCATTAAGATTATGCTACAATTGGTCAATGTTTCTGCTGGGGGTAGCCCTGTTGGAGGTCAGCAGGTAGTGCCTATAACAGTGAGACCGCCATTCTTACAGCCAACCTATCCGGTTGAACGATCGGCGACACGGGCGGAGCTCAGTTTCCGCTGGGTTACCAACCTCAACCTCAATCCGAGAAAAAGAATGGAACTTCATATATACAAAGACCCCGGTGGAGCGCAGGAGGTACTCGAAGGTGGAAGACTGCCCGTTCTGAATCTCCCGGCATCGATCGTTGACGGGTCCGGAGTTTCCCCGTTTCTCGTAGACGGCGAGCGCTATTTCTGGCAGGTGTGGGGCTATGCCGTGACCTCCCATGGCGATGAGCTCGTGAAGGGTCCAAGAACCGAGTTCATCTATTTCGAGGAACTGAGCCAGGTTATTCTTCTGGGACTCAGTGACGCTGATAAGGCTGCGATAAAGGACGCACTCTTAGTGTTACTTGAACAAGTCGTCAACCGGCGGGCTGCGAGGAGCATTCAGAATTTCGAAGTCGACAGGGCTGTCCTTGATGGGACTCCGATTGCAGGCCCGGAAGCTATACCGGTCATAGAGAGCATCATTGCCGGTGATTCAAAACCGATTTCAATCTATTTTCGATAATATTGATCTACTGGAGGCACCATATGGAGAGTTTGCGGCAGTTTTTGCTCAGGATGTCATCGCCTATATCGGAGAAGTGGGTGGAACTGTAACGGTGATACGGGAAAATCCTGGAGAGGAGATTGCCGCAAAAATAGGCATGCTGCTTCAAGAAGGTGATACGGTAAGGACAGAGGGGGCGAGCTACTCGAGTATCATATTTCAGGATGATGGAAGCCGGGTAAAACTCGGAGAGAACGCTCAAATCACCCTCAACGCAGTGCGACAGAAGAAAAAGCTCAATAAGCGAATGTTCTTGAGCGGTGGAAAACTCTGGGCAAAAGTCAGTAAGAAAAAGGGCACCGATTTCCAGGTCCAGACCCCAACCTCGGTTGCATCGGTAAAGGGCACGAGATTCATCATAGAGGAAAAAGATTGGGGTGAAACCTGGCTATGGGTATTCGAGGATTCTGTGAGGCTCGATAGTGAAGGTGGAGGAGGGGATATTGGTGAGGGTCAATACGCTCGAACAACGTCGGATGATTTCGAGTCAGGAGATATCACGCCTGATACACAACCTCCGGTTGAACCGGGTAAGCATGAGCTCATCATTTTCTTTGAACAGGAGAGTGAGGGCACCATACTACAGCGTGAGCTGCACATTGAGTACGAAGGGGCAACACCTTGAAACACCCATTAATCGTTGCAGTGTGTAGCTTTTCAATTGAATGACTTTGAATTTCTGGCGCCCAGTTTATCTCTTAACAATCGCTCTTTGAAATAGAGAATGCAATTAATTTTCATATAGATTGCTTTCTATACCTTGTATTTAAAGACTAAAAAAAGTTACCTCTTAAGAACAAGAGGGAAGGGGGACCCCATGAAAAACGTGATCAAAGGTATCTGGTATATATCAGTTTTTGTGGTTTTTTCGTTTATTGCCGGCACCCTTTATGCCGGTACTCCGCCAGTTATCAATGTTCTCAGCCCAACCCGTGGTGAGGACATTCCCTACGGAAGTGAAGTGGTAGTCGCCATCTCAATCTATGATGAAGAGGGCGACATCGATGTTACGAGCATAGAGTTCGACATTGATAAAAAGGACGTTACGCGCTTTGCAAATACCTCTGCCTTTCTTGCAACCTACAGGTTTACCGCTACGGAGGATGTGGGGAGGCATACCGTTTCCTTTCTCATTGAGGATAAAGAGGGAAACGTCGCAACCCTTGAAAGCTACTTCAATATACTGGCACAGCCGAAAAAGGAACGGAAGTTTACCTACAACGGTAATATAGGAGCTGGAGGTGAGTACGACAAGGAGGCGCCCCAGAGTGCCATTGGGAATGCTGAAGTGTACCTGTATGGTAATCTCACCGACACCCTGAACTATGTCCTCAACATTGATGCGACCAATGAAGAGGCGAGCGACCAGCAGAGAGTCTCCATTTTCAGGTTTGACATGTACTCACCAATAGGAGGAGTTGTTCTTGGCGATACAACACCGTCGTTCAGCGATTACACGATAGACGGAGATGAGGTCTTTGGCGTTCATCTCCTGCCTCAATTTGGAATAATCGGGGCGGAGTTTGTTTATGGACAGAGAAAAAGGGCCGTGGAGGCAGATGACGGCCCGGAAACGTTCCAGCAGTTTGTCTACGGCGGCAGGCTGAAGGTCGGGAGACCGAATAAGTTTCTCTGGGGTCTGAACCTTCTCAAGGTGAAGGATGACAAGGATTCGATTGATACAACCGCTATTAGCCCGACACCCAAGGATAACCTTGTGGTTGGTACCGATGTTTCTTTTTCGTTTCTGGAGGGGAAGATAAGTTTCAAGGCCGAAGCAAACGAAAGCCTGCTCAACGAGGATATAACAGGCGGCCCCAGCACATTCGAGGATTTTGACATAGGATTTGACCCGGACAACTGGGAATGGCTCTTTACCATAAACGAGCATGTTGTTCCTCTTGATGTTCCATGGCCGAGCCTAGCAGCAAAGGGGGCATTAAAATTAGGCCCCTTCAACTTTAGCCCTTCAATCGAAAATACATTTAATGCCGAGTACAGCTACGTTGGTCCCAGTTTCTTCTCCCTGGCCAACCCAAATATTCTCAATGACCGTGCGGGATTTCTCCTTTCAGACAATATCTGGCTCCTGGACAGAATGCTCTTTCTGAACGGATCCTATCAGAATTACCACGACAACCTGGAGGATAACTTGGCCTTTGAAACCGATAATATCGGCTACTCCTTTGGAGCCTATGTCTATCCCACAGACTTTCTGAGCATCAATGGTGGCCTTGATATCTACACTGTTGAAAATAATGCAGACCCACCAATTCCCGGTGATGATGACGAGCGAGTTGACAATATAAACACAACCATTACCACAGGCGCCATGCAGAACCTCGACTTCTGGATCACTAACTCTGATATCTATTTCAACGGCACCATATCGTTGTTCAACGACAAAATTGACAATGCAAACGATCTGAACAATTATTACACCAGGGTTGGTACCATCAGCTATTTCAACGATTTTCCACTGGACACCAAAGCTGTTCTGGGATACGATTTTGGTGATTCACCGAATTCTGTATATCTGGAAGGCGGAGCCGGTTACCGTTTCTTGAGGGATCAATCGCTGTATGGTTCTACCGGCCTGATATACGAAACCGGTCCCGAACAGCTCGAGCTCTCCGTGGGTGCGGATTATGATGTAACTCAAGCCATAAACGTCGAGGCGGATTTTGAATATGTAACAGCACCAGGAGCTGACGATCTCTTTATTTCAGCGTTCGCAACCTGGGAGTTTTAGATGGAAAAAGAAAAGAAGCGCCTGCTCATCATTCTCATCATAGGGTTTGTGTCCGCACTGATGATGCTCTTTTTCTCCAATATGGTTTTCTTCGAAAACATTGAGCACAAGGTTGATGATTTCAAGTTCTCGGTTCGTGGTATCAATGAAAAGGGCCTTGATGAGAGCAAGGTGATCATCGTGGCCATAGATGATCAATCCTTTGCCTCGATTCCCTATAAGTATCCCTGGCCGAGAACCTATCATGCGACCCTTATCAGAAATCTTCGGAGAGCTGGGGCAAAAACGATACTCTTCGATATTGAATTTACAGAGGAAAGCAAGATAGACCCAGAGCAGGATGATATATTCAGAGATGCCATTATTGAAGGCGATGATGTTGTGCTTGCGGGGAAGATGATTGTTGAGGAGCGGGAAGGATTTTTCATGCAGTCTCTCCTTCCTCCGATACAGAAGCTCAGGGAAGCAACTTCATTTGGACTTGCAGATACAAAGTTCGACTCCGATGGTTTTGTACGGCGCTACATACTTTTCAGAGATTACAACGACGTTCGCTATTTCTCCCTGGGTATAAGTACCCTTATCAGTTATCTCGGATTGGAGGGTCCCCAACAAAGTTGGTTTATAGAAACTGAAACTGGTGATTGGGTTATCGGCGGAAAGTACCTGATAAAAAAGCATGATAACCTTCCATCTTCCTTTATCAACTACTATGGACCTGCCTACTCTTTTAAGACGATATCCTACGAGCAGGTTGTTGATGAGGAGGGATTTCAGCTCCTGTACGAGCGCGATGTATTCAAGGACAAGATTGTGCTCATAGGTGCAACGGTCGATGAGCTGCACGATCTTTTCTCCACTCCCTTTTATGTTGCTGGAAACGAAACTCTGATGCCAGGCGTTGAGATCCATGCAAATTTTGTGCAGATGGTACTGGACCAAAACTTTTACGAAAAGATCAATGATGTTGTTGCCTATGTGCTCACTTTTGTATTCACAATTTTCATTGCTTTTATCATCAAAACGACGAAACCGCTCATCGGTATACTTTCGGCTGTCGGGATAGCTGCTGCCTATTTTAGCGTCAATATTCTTCTGTTTACTCAGGCCCAGATACTCATGAATTTCATGGCACCAATTGGCGGTATCGGACTTGCCTTTGTTGGCTGTAATGCGTACCAGTATTTTTCGGAAGAAAAGGAAAAGCTCTACATTAGGTCGGTGTTCAAGCACTATCTAGCGGAGAATGTCGTTGATTCAGTTTTGCAGGATGCGAGTGGTCTTGCGTTTGGTGGGCAACGAAAGAATCTCACCGTGCTCTTCTCCGACATTCGTTCCTTTACGACCTATTCTGAAAAATACACACCGGAAGAGGTTGTATCAAATCTCGGTGAATATTTGACAGAGATGGTTGATGTCATACTGAAATATGGTGGTATGCTCGACAAATTTGTGGGAGACGAGATTATGGCGGTTTTCGGCGCTCCTGTTTATGTTCAGGATCATGCTGAGCGAGCGTGCCTGACTGCTTTGGAGATGATTCGAGCTCTCGATCGCCTGAAGGAACGCTGGACCAGCGAGGGAAAGGAAATTTTCGATATCGGTATTGGCGTGAATACGGGAGACATGCTGGTTGGTAATCTTGGATCAAAGCAGATATTCGATTACACCGTTATTGGTGATAATGTGAACCTTGGCGCCCGACTTGAGGGTATCAACAAAGTTTATCAAACAGCCAACAACATCATCATAAGTGAGTTCACCAATAATGAACTGGGAGATAACCTCATCACCAGAGAGCTCGATTCGGTGCGAGTCAAAGGCAAGAAAAAGCCGGTCGCTATATTTGAGCTCGTTGGGGAACGGGACGTCATCGTTTACTCCGATGAGTTTTTGTCGCACTATTCAGCAGGAATAACGTCGTATAAAACCCAGGAGTGGGACAAAGCAGTTGAGGAATTTAAAAAAGCTCTCGTTCTGCATGATGATGAGGTGAGCAACATGTACATCAAGCGGTGCAGACATTTCAAGAAATATCCACCAGGAACAGAGTGGGACGGTGTTTTTACACTGAAAACAAAGTAGTATGTAGGCTTACTCTTACTTCAAATTACCAATTATTTTTTCAGCTTCACTGATAAGATTCATAACTGAGGTGTCTCTGATCTTGTAGCAGACCTCATTTCCCCTTTTCGTCTTTTCGAGGATCTTTTTTTCCTTGAGTATAGAGAGGTGCTGTGAGGTATTTGGTTGGTTTAGGTGTAATTTTCCACTGATATCATTCACACAGAGATCACTTCTGTAAACTGTTTTCAGAATATTGATCCTTGTTGGATGTCCGATTGCCTTAAAAAAATCGGCCACGGTTTGTTCGTCCACAGTGGCTGCTCCTTTTATAAAGAAACAGTCCCCCTTTCGGGGGACCGTTTTCCGGACTTCAGGCTAGTATTGCGAGTATATCGCTTCTCTGAACTACCAAATATTTTTTCCCATCATACTCGATCTCATCACCTGTATATTTTCCAAATACAATTTTGTCACCGACCTTGATGAGATCTTTTAACTCCTCATCGGTACCAACTGCAACGACTTTTCCCTTCTGGGGTTTCTCCTTTGCCGTGTCAGGAATAATAATCCCTCCCGGCGTTTTGTCGTCTTCGACTTCGTCCGGTTGTACGAGTAACTTATCGTCGATAACCTTAAGCTTCATTGAGATCCTCCTATATATATGTTTAAAGTATTTTAAATCAGTTTAGGTGTATTGTTTAAGAAGTCTATCTATTTCCTGCCGGTTGAAACCGATAACAGGTCTGTTATTGATCAGCGTAACGGGAACTGCTGTTTGCCCCGTCCTTTGCATAACATCCTGTGCTGCTTTGTCATCCTTTGAAATATCGACGTCTTTAAATTTAAAGCCCCTCTCTCTTAGATAGCGCTTTACTTTTCCACACCATCCGCAGCTTGGCGTGGAGAATACGACAATTCGTGGCACCGCTTTCATGATTTTAAAAGTACATAAGAATTTACGCATAATAAATTAATAAAAGGGATACCAAAAGTAAACTAAAAAATGGTGATGTAAAATTAGGCTAGAATGACATTTACATTGGCAGTGCGATACTTTTGTAAAATGTTTTTCGAGATACTTCTGTCAGTGATGATGTTATCTACTTGATCAATCGAAGCATACGTACGCGCAGAAACTAGATCGAATTTATGCGGGTCGATGAGAAGAATTACCCGCTTGCTCGAGCGAATCATTGCCTTCTTTATAGAAGAATCGAGCCATGTTGGATCGGTTAGTCCCTTTTCCAGGGAAACACCCGATGCTGCAATGAATAGTACATCCGCATTGAGCTCGTTATACATTTTCTCCACTTCAGGACCGTTGAATGTCATGGTGAGACGATTGAGAATACCGCCAGGAACGAAGAGCTCGTGGTTTTCGTTCCCCGATAGAATCCACGCGACATTCAGTGCGTGGGTTATAACCCTTAATCTTAAATGACGGTTTAAATTCCTTGCAAACAGTTCGTTTGTTGTGCCCCCATCAACGATAATGGTCGTGTTTTCCTCCACATATTCCTGAGCTTTCAAGCCGATCCTTTCCTTCTCAGGCTTGTACTCACCCTTACGTTTATGGAACGTTGTGGCCAGATTCAGGTGTCCATCATTTTCTGAAACCGCTCCACCGTGTACCCGTTTCACGAGTCCAAGCTCTGAGAGATGATCGATGTCACGGCGTATGGTCATGTCGGTTACGCTGAATTTTTTCCCGAGGTTCGAGATACGTATTGATCCATGCTGTTCAATGAGCTCTAGTATTTCCTGTCTTCTCTGTTCTGCAATCACGATACTTCCTCTGCACTTCTTATTCATATATAGTAATAAAATGTTATATATTGTCAAGTTTTTTTAAAAATATAGAGGAATTTAAAAGAGATAGCCTTGACATATGTAATATTTTGTTATATATTCATCCCATCAAAACCCTTTATTAGGATCGGAAAAAATGCGAGAAATTGACGTGTTACCAGATTTCACAAAGGAAAAGATTACATTTCCTGACATTCCAGTTTTCCAGCAGAGCCCTAAACTGAGGGATCATTTAAACAAGGATATTACCTCTGATGAAGCAGTACGGCTCTTACAAACAATGCTCTATATACGAGCATTCGAAGAAATGATAATCAAACTGAAGAGCGGAAAAGTTTCACCCTATGAAGGATTCAGCTTCATCGGTGCGACCCATCTCTCGATCGGGCAGGAAGCTGTGGCTGCCGGAACTATGTCTATAATCAAACCCGATGATTATATAACCTCGACACACAGGGGGCACGGGCATTCGATAGGTAAGGGTCTATACTATGTGTACTCAATGGATAGGAAAAATCTTCTCAAATTTCTGGGAGAAAAGGAGAGCTCCGATTCCGACGAACAGTTACAGGCCAGGGCGGTGGAGCATCATATATTTAAGACCATGGCAGAGCTCTTGGGTAAAGAGGAGGGTTACTGTCGGGGTAGGGGTGGAAGCATGCATATCGCTGATTTTCATGCCGGTCACCTGGGGGCAAACGCCATTGTCGGCGGGAGTATGGCAATTGCCTCTGGTGCAGGGCTCAGTTCGCTCCTTTTAAAAAATAAAAGGGTAACCCTGTGTATGGTCGGAGATGGAGCAATAAATAACGGCATTTGTCTCGAATCGATGAACTTTGCCGCCATGCCACAGTTCGGTGAGGGGTTTCCGGTGGTGTTTGTATTCGAGAATAATCAGTACGGCATGTCAGGACAGCAGCTCGGCGAGGTGACCGCAGTGAAGCATCTTGCGCAGCGGGGGGCTGGCATTAACAGCACCAATATGTATGCGAGAGTTGAAAGCGGTATGCACGTTCTGGCAGTTCGCAGTGCGGTATCAGAGGCCATTGAGATTGCAAGGAATGGGGAAGGGCCCGTACTCATTGAGTTCAAGACCTATCGCTATAAGGGACATTCACTCAGTGACAAGCGTATGACCTATAGAACTGCTGAGGAAGAGGAAAAATGGCTGGAGTATGATCCCATTGAACTATTCACAAAGGAACTCGTCGACAATAGGGTTTTAACTGGTGATGAGATTGAAAGACTGAATAACAGTGTGCAGGATTTGATGGAAGAGGTTACCATGAGGGCAGCACTGGCCACCGATCCTAACCCCAATACCATATCGGAGGGGCTCTTTTCGGACACGACTAGTCATGGAATCGATGAGAGGTACCAAACAGTGAGGGTCAACAAAGAGCCTAAACTCTTCAGAAGGGATTCACAGGGCCGTGTGCTCTACAGGCATGCTGTGATCGAGGCACTGATAGAGGAGATGATGCGTGATAATCGTGTTGTCCTTTACGGTGAAGAGGTCGCTGAGTACGGTGGTGCCTTTCAGGCAACAGTTGGATTGTACGACATATTTGGTAGGAGGCGTGTATTCAATACACCTATCTCGGAGGCGGCAATAGTCGGAACTGCTCTCGGCGCTGCAATGACGGGGTTACGACCGGTAGCGGAAATTATGTATATAGACTTCATTCTCATGACCGGAGACCAGCTTGGTAACCAGGTTGCAAAAACAAAATATATGTTCGGGGGTAAAGCAAAGATACCTCTGGTGATTAGAACAACAATCGGAGGTGGGAGGGGATATGCGGGGCAGCACAGCCAGAGTCTTGAAGCCTTTCCAACGATGTTCCCGGGCCTCAAGGTCGTGGCCCCTTTCAGTGCATATGACGTGAAGGGTCTCCTCAAGACATCGATCCGAGACGACAACCCTGTATTCTTTATCGAGCATCAGCATCTCTACGTTGAAAAGGATGCTGTTCCCGAGGAGGAATACACTATTCCGCTGGGAAAAGGGCTCATACGAAGAGAGGGCAAAGATATAACGCTCATTTCCTACTCACATCAGCTCAAGGCCTGTATCGCTGCGGCCGAAATTCTCGATAAGGAGGATAGGATCTCAGTTGAGATAATCGATCCCAGGACACTGGTACCCCTCGATGAAGAACTTATCGAAAGATCAGTCCGTAAGACGGGCAGAGCAATAGTTGTGGTACAGGCACCTGGCAAAGGGAGCTATGGCGAGCATATTATAAGAGTCATTCAGGAAAGGGCATTCGGTAGCTTGAAGGGTCCTATACAGCTCGTGTCGGCCCATGAAGTTCCTCCACCAATGTCTGCACCTCTGGAACGGGAAAATCTCCCAAGTCCAGAAAAAATTGTCGCCAATATACGGTCAATGCTGAAGTAATTGATTCTCAGTGCAAACTCACCAGTATACTGGCGCTTATTCCCAAACGCGCAGTTGCGGGTTCTGTCAAGGTCGAAGATCCTGCCAGGGAAAGGATGTGTAAATGAAGCTGGTGCTGTTTGGAGCCGGCAGTGTTGGACGTTCGTTCATCGGGCAGCTCTTTTCAACTGCCGGATGGGAGGTCGTCTTCATCGATATAGATGAGCCGTTAATTGATGAACTGAACAGGAGGGGACAGTACCGGGTTGAGATTAAGGATAGAGAACAAAAGAGTATAATCGTGAAGAATGTACGTGGATTACTGGGCAAAGATATTGAGGTTGTAAGTGATGAGGTTTCTGATGCCAACCTCGTTGCGACTGCAGTTGGAAAGGAGGCTCTTCCTCACATTATGCCCACCCTAGCAGAAGGATTGAAAAAACGACAGACCCGATACCCGAATAAACCTCTCGATATTGTCATCTGTGAAAACATGCGTGGGGGCGCATCTTTTTTCAGAAAATCTCTTAAGACCATTTTACCAACTAACTATCCAATCGATGAGCTGGCCGGTTTTGTTGAAACCTCGATTGGAAAGATGGTTCCCATAATGAGTGAGCGTGATCGAGAAAAAGACCTGCTTCTCGTATTTGCTGAAGCCTACAATACGCTCATCTTGGACAAAAGAGGTTTCAAAGGGGAGATTCCCGATGTGCCAGGGCTTGATCCAAAGGAGAATATATCTGCATATGTTGACCAAAAGCTCTTTATTCACAATATGGGGCATGCTGTACTCGGTTATATAAGCCACGTTTTTAGAAAGAAGTATAGTTATGTTTGGGAGGCAGCGGAGGACCAGGATGTCAATACCGTTACGAAAGGTGCCATGTGGGAGTCAGGGCACGCTCTCATTAGAGAATATCCTGATGACTTTGATCAAACATCAATCGGAGCACATATCGAGGATCTTCTCTCCCGTTTTCAAAATCGAATTCTCGGTGATACTATATTCCGCACTGGAAGAGATCTCTATAGAAAGTTAGGTCCCAATGACAGGCTCATCGGCTCATTGAAAATTTGTAAGGAGCATGGGGTAATTCCGCGGTACATTGCACTTGGCACGGCCTGTGCTTTTTTTTTCAGGGGTACAGATGAGGAGGGGAATATGTACGAAAAGGATCGGATTTTTCACGAAACGGAAAGTGTTAAAGGCGTCGATCATATCCTAAATAATATCTGCAAGATCGAAGACAGAAAAACAAGCAGCCTCATAAAGCGTTACTATGAAGAGATTCAACAGGGTACAAGGAGGCTTGCGAGCTTCATCCATTGATATAGATTAACCTTGGGGTAAATTTTCACCGAGTATTCTCGACTTTTCTGCTGCAGCTTGTACAGCCCTGATTATTATGTGTCTGAATCGACCGTATTCCAGCTGCAGAAGCCCCTCTGCAGTGGTTCCTCCCGGTGTCGTTACCATTTCCTTGAGAACAGCCGGATGCTCACCTGTTTCTCTCAAGAGACTTGCAGTACCGTATACGGTTTGTATGGCAAGAGCAAATGCTTTTTCACGTGGCAGCCCAATGAGTACACCTCCTTCGGCGAGTGCTTCAACCATAAGAAGTATGTATGCCGGTCCGCTGCCGGAAAGTCCTGTAACTGCATCCATATGCTTTTCCTCAACTTCAACAACCAGACCGATATTCCCCATTACATCTTTTGCACGCTTCTTCTGTTCTTCACTTACCTTTTTGTTGAAGCAGATCGCAGTTGCTGCCTCTCCAACCTGTGCAGCGATATTGGGCATTGTTCTCGAAATAGCTAATTTCTCTCCTAGACGCCTTTCAATGTACGCTGTTGTAATTCCCGCCACAACAGAAATAAGCAGGTTTTTTTCCGATATATATGAAGATAGATCTCTGAGAACTTCGTCTATATTTTGTGGCTTCACCGCAATGATAATCACACTACAGTCACTAAGGGAGCTTTCAATTTTTAAGGATGTTTGTACTTTGAACTTTTTTTCGATCTCTTTCCTAACTGTATCAATTTTCTCGATAATAAGGAGATCTTTTATTTCAAAATCATGTGCAAGGAGTGATTTAAGGATTGCCTTTCCCAAAGTTCCGCCGCCGATTATACCCACCTTTATATTTTTCATAATGATTTCCCCTTCATAGTCGATTAAGGGTATATAATACAAAGAAAAAAATCCTGCGAAAAGATCTATTCAGAGGGGAGCTTGTCAGGGTGGTATGGGATCCCCGTATTCGAGGAGGTATATCGTGGAAGCAAATGTTCTTTGCCTTGGAATATTGGGTGCAGCCAATATTGCGGTTTCACGTGTAATTCCCAGTTTGAGCAAGTCGAAAAAGGTAAAAGTTTTTGCCCTTGCTTCGAGAGACAGACGAAAGGCAAAGGAGTGGGCAGATAAGCTGGGTATAGAAAAATATTTCGGTAGCTACGATGAGTTACTAGAGTCCGATGCTGTGGAGGCGGTGTATGTACCTCTCGTGAACAGTCTCCATTACGAATGGTCCCTGAAGTCTCTGCAGAAGGGAAAGCATGTCATATGCGAGAAACCACTCGCTCTTAACAGCGAAGAGGTGCGTGGCATGATCCGGGTTGCAATGGAAAAAAAGCTCACCCTTATGGAAGCTTTCATGTATCGGTATCATCCTCGGAACATATCGGTTTTTAACATGGTGAAGAGTGGTGAACTTGGAGAGCTCAGAGCCATAGAGTCCTGTTTCAGCTATTTTCTCGATGATCCATCCAGCTATCTCATGAGCAGAGAGCTCGGTGGGGGTGCCCTCTATGATGTTGGCTGTTACTGTGTGAATGTGTCGAGAATGCTAACAGGTTCAGAACCGGTCGAAGTGTATGGAACGGCAAATATTACGGATACGAAGGTTGACATGACTTTTGCTGGAATACTACGCTTTGCAGAGGGAATAGTATCCTCATTTCACGTGAGTATGAATGAGGAGCTGAGATTTTCATATAGAGCAGTCGGTGAAAAAGGTCTCATAGAGGTGCCCTGGGCATTTGTTTCTTTTGGAAAGGATACGAAGATCATGTTACAACACAGTGAAAAACAAAGGGAGATATCCTACAGTGGAGTCGATGAATATGTTCTTGAATTTGAAGATTTTGCAGATGTCGTGAAAGAAAAAATAGACCCTCTCTATCCTATAGAGGATTCACTTAAAAATATGTATGTCATCGAGGCTCTTATCAAATCCGCGCAGGAGAGGAGACCAGTTCGCGTTTAGAGTAATCTCATAGGATTTAAATTGTTACTTCATCGAGCTTGAGCTTGTATTCATCCCGTAAGTGCTTGAATGCGTCGAGTGTTTTATCCACCTGCTCGTCTGAATGTGCTGCAGTCGGAATCATCCGCAGCAGTATGATTCCTTTCGGTACGACTGGATACATTACACCTGAAACAAATACTCCCTGTTTCTCACGGAGATAAACGATAATATCCTTTGCCACTTCTGGTTCAGCCGGTACATAAACAGGAGTAATCGGGGATTGCGTATCACCGATACTGAAACCCATATCCCTGAGACCATTTTGCAGGTTAAGTGCCACTTCCCATAACCGTTTTCGATACTTCGGTTCGCTTACAATTTTATCAAGAGTAGTATCTATCATATCGACATAGATCATAGGGAGGCTCTTTGCAAATATCTGTGTTCGCGCATTATATCTGATATACCGGATGACTTCATCATCACCTGCGGTAAAACCACCAATAGCAGCAAATGCCTTGGCAAAGGTGCTGAAATAGAGGTCAACTCTATCCATAACCCCAAAGTGTTCGGACGTTCCCTTTCCATTTTCACCCATCACACCGCATCCATGTGCGTCATCAACGAATAACCGGGCATGGTATCGGTCTTTGAGCTCACAGAGTTCATCGAGTTTAGCGAGATCACCTCTCATTCCGAAGACTCCTTCGGTTACGATGAGTACTCCTCCTCTTTTGGTTTTTCTAACCGTTTTCAGCTGCTTCTCCAGGTCATTCATATCGTTGTGCTTGAAAAAGCGGTATTTCCCACCAGCAAGAAAAGTACCGTCAATCATACATGCATGGGATAGTTTATCGATGACAATAGTATCACTTCTGTGTACGATTGCCGAGAGAGTTCCGAGTACACCGAGGTATCCGTAATTGAAGAGAATCGCAGAACCTTTGTTTTCAAATTCAGCGAGCTTTTTCTCGAGAGCTTCATGCTTCAAAGTGTTCCCCGTGAGCATGCGTGAACCCATAGGTGAAGAGGCTCCGTATTCCTGAGCGGCATTCACCGCTGTTTTTTTTAGTTCTCCGTTCCCCGCAAGTCCAAGGTAGTTATTGATGGACCAAATAATTACCTTTTTTCCGTCAAATTCCATTTCAGGACCGGGATAGGGAGCCAGTATTGGTCGCGTGAAGTACTTGTCCTTTACCATCCTGAACATGCCTAGGTATCCACCATCGGCATAGCACTTACTGAATATATCCATTCACAAATCCTCTGAAATAATTTGACCTTTAAGGTAACTGACCTACGCTAATATTGTCAAGAAAAATAGGATTAAAGAGAGTTGAGGTTAATCATTCTTTGATGAATGTACCCTCACGGTACTCTTTAAAGGCAAGATTCAGTTCTTCTCTTGTGTTCATCACTATTGGACCACCCCAGGCAACCGGTTCTCCGATTGGGCTGCCTGAAATGAGTAGGAACCTGAGAGTATTTTGCTGCGCTTTAACAGTGACACTTTCACCCTTACCGTATAGAATCAACTGTTCCGGTTTTAGTTGTTCCTGCTTATCTAGATCGAAAAATCCCTCTCCCTCCAACACATAGGCGAAAATGGTATGGGATTCAGGAACTGCATGTTGAAACTCCACCCCTGGTGGAATGCTAATGTCCAGATATTCAGGATTACAAACGATATCTTTAACCGGACCCTGCTTCCCATCTACCTTTCCTGCAATGATTTTTACCTTCACATCATTTTTTAAAGTCAGCTCCGGTACATCTCCTGCACTGATATCCTGGTAACGTGGGGGTATCATCTTACGATCCGAAGGAAGATTTACCCACAGCTGGAGGCCGCGCATTAGTCCCTCCTGCCTCTGCGGCATTTCCTGATGGATGATACCGCTGCCTGCGGTCATCCACTGAACATCACCTGAGCCGATGGTTCCCTTGTTTCCCATACTGTCCCCGTGTTCAACCCTGCCGTTTATCATATAGGTAACCGTTTCGATGCCTCGGTGTGGATGCCAGGGGAATCCTGCGATATAATCATCCGGATTATCCGAACCGAAATAATCGAGAAGAAGAAAAGGATCAAATTCTGGTACTTCGTAATAGCCGAAAGCCCTTTTCAGGTGAACACCTGCTCCCTCTAGAGTAGGCTTGCTTCTAAAAAGCTTGTCGATTTTTCTTGAATCGCTCATTTCATATGCTCCCCAAAACAGTATGATTGAATCCCTTAAGATGCTGAATCATAGTTATTTTAATAATGGCCGAATGTCACGAAGTCAAGGGTACAGCTCAGCGTACCTGCGGATATAACTGAGTATTTACCGATGGTACTATTCATCTTATGGTAATAGTCATAGAGATGGCAGAAATAGCATGGTCGTTTCGCAGCAATGTTCACTCTGAAATGAAAAGAACGTTCTGAGGTGATTCCGATGAAACGGTTGCTGGTTTGTACCCTCATTGTATTTATGTTTAACTTGCCTATGGTTGAAGCTTCCAGGCCCGAACAGGAAGAAATAACCAGCGATATTTTCAGTGAGATGAGCCAGGAAGAATATTTTGATTTTGTTGTCAGAAACATTGTTTCTGGTGGAGTGGGGAGGGATGATATTCCTCCCATCGATTCCCCGGTATTCATCTCTGCAGCTGATGCTCGTTTTTTAAATGATAAGGATACGGGTTTCGGTACAGTTATAGACGATCAGAGCTACACATTTCCTAAAAAGATCCTCTACTGGCATGAGGTTGTTAACATGGAGATGATGCAACAGAAATATTCTGTGACCTTCTGTCCTTTGACCGGTTCAGTTATTGGATTTTTAAATAGAAATCTCGGGGTGTCCGGCAAGTTGTTTAACAACAATCCGGTGATGTATGATCGGGAAACCGAAAGTTTAATCCCACAGATTCTGGAAGCAGGGGTTGATGGAGAGTTACGAGGATTGAAGCTTGAAACCTTTCCAGTTGTGGTCACAACCTGGGATCTTTGGCGAAAGAACAATCCCAAAACACATGTGCTGAGTAATGAAACAGGATACCCCCGTGATTATGACCGCAATCCATATCCCGGGTATGAAAGTGCTCTCCGGCTCTGGTTTCCTGTATCGGCCTCTTCAGATTTATTCAGCAATAATGAGGTTATGGTTGGATTTAAAATCGACGGTAACCACTACGCAGTTCAGAAAAAAAAGTTTATCAAGCGCTACGAAAACCAGGAACGATTCTATGATTTAGACGGAAAGAAGATAAGGATTACCTATAACGAGAGCTTAGGGATTTTAGAAATAGTTGAGGTTTCTGTCGAACCGACGGGTGGTGAAGGGGAGGTTATACCTATCCATCATTTTGAAGTTTAATGGTTCGCATGGTATGCGTATTACCCAGACACGATTGTTTTAGAGTGAGCTATCATCGACTGTTCGTGCCTTTCCCATTACGAAGAGCATGAATGCCGAAAAGAGAACAAATGGAATGCTGAGAAACTGTCCTGTTGTAAGTGGTATTCGAGCAACCGGCATTGATGTTTCCTTGACGAATTCGACCAGAAACCGTAAGCTGAAATACATCAACATGAATAGATAGACGATACAGCCATCCTGGAGCCTGTCTTTTTTCTTTTTGAAAACAATCCAAAGGGTAAGAAAAACCACGATTCCAATGAACATTTCGTACAGCTGAGAGGGGTGGCGGTACTGTGGTGCTACGCCTTCCGGTTCACGATACCTGAGAAATTTAACTCCCCATGGCAACGTGGTCACACGTCCCACAATTTCTGAATTAAAGAAATTTCCCAAACGAACAAAACTGGTTCCGATTGAGATGGGTATGGAGAGGGAATCCGCGACCTGATAAAAGGTAACCGGATATATTCGGGTAAATATAATAACGCCGATGATTATAAAAATAGCAGCGCCGTGGCTCGCGAGTCCACCTTTCCAAAATTTAATGATTTCCAGAGGATGTGAAAGGAAGTAGCGGGGCCTGTAAAAAAACACATGCCCGAGCCGTGCACCGACAATGACACAGATAAAGATGGTAATAAACAGTGGCTGAACATATTTGGTGTCAAGACCTTTACCTTCGAATACTTTATTGAGCAGAAAGAGTCCTAACAGGAATGCACAGAGAAATAGGAGACTATAGTATCTGAGTGAAAACCTGCCGAAAGTAGCAATTATTGGTGAAATATTATGTTCGAACATAGAAATTGGATCGTATGGATTTAGTAACAGAGATTATATATAGCACTTCTAGGGAGAAAAGGCAATGAAAAGGTTTTGTATCTGTGAAGATCGCTTTCCTACCTTTACATAGATACAATCGAAGGGAATGACCAGGTTAGCTTATTCTTGACAAATAGACATATGAGGTTATTCTAAAAGACCATGAAGATAGCAGTTGTGGGATGCGGTGGAATAGGAGGAGTCATAGCGGGCGTTCTCGCCTTAAAGGGGAGCAATCCGTTTTGTATTGAAAAAGCACCAAACAGGATGAATGAGAATGGAATTCGAGTACGGGGAAAGAAGGGTGAGTTTTCTGTACAGGTGAAGGCGTTCAGCACCCTTTCGAAGGACCTCGGAACATTTGATATTATATTCATTACTGTTAAAAATAATGTTCTACAGAGTGTTATTACCGAGGCAAAGGATCGTCTCTGTGAGGGTGGTTTTATTGTTACGATACAGAATGGGATAGAGACACTGGAGATCGCCCAAAAGTTTACTCAAACAAAGATTGTGGTCGGTGCTGTTTGGTTCAATGCAATAAGGATAGATTTTGGGGATTATTTTGTTACGTCTGAAGGCGGTTTTACCGTTGCTGGATTGAATGGCGCAAGTCAGGATGATCTGTTTATTCTAAAGAGCCTTCTTGTTCCAAAGATTGCGGTCGAATATACAGATAATATTCAGGGCGCTCTATGGTCAAAATTCATTATCGTCTGTGGAGTTACAGGACTCGGCGGGATATCAGGTATGCGTACTGGCGAGCTCCTGCGCCGAAAGGTGGCTCGAAAACTTTTCTACCGGATCGTCACGGAAGGGTCGCTTTGTGCAGAAAAAATTGGAATCAGGTTGGAGAGATTTGGCGCGGGGATAAATCCGGAAAAGTTTGGAGATCACGAAAGGGGTTTTCCGGTATTTATCCGCTATTTTCTAGTGCGAATCGTCGGGATTAAGCGCAGGGGACTGAGGGCGGGTATAGCACTCGATCTCGAGAGGGGCGTAAAAACTGAAATCGACTTTCTCAACGGAAGGATGGTCACTGAGGGTAAGAAAGCTGGAGTCGAAACACCTGTAAATAGTGAGATAGTACGGATTACGAAAGAGATCGAGGAAAAGAAGAGAAACATGGGAGTACAAAACCTTTATGAGATCTGGGAAAAGGTACGTGGTTAGCGCAGTTTTTCCTCCAATTCGATGTACTTTCTGTTGAGTAAGAACAGAACACGCCTCAGCCTTCTTTCGGCCTCATTAATTCGCCTGATTACATAGGTAATCCTGGTGTATTCGGCTCTGAGTTGTCTCAGGGCGCGGGAGGCACGTGCCACATCAGGGTCGATTTTTTGTTCAATACGGGCTGCCAGCACAATTACAGAACGAATGACTGCAAGGTTCTTTCTTGCCCTCAAAAAGTAGATCATCACGCGTTTCACAATGATAATCTGTCTTTCAATCAGATCCAGCTCTTCTTGATAACGCCCCTGTCTTTCGAGCTCAGCCACCCTCTCCCTGAATTCTTCGAAATCACTCCTCAGCCTCTCGAGCCTTTTCTGATCCTCTTTCAACTGTTCGATGATTGCTCGTTCTCTCGCAAGCAGTCGGCGCAGAAATACTTCAGGATTCCGACGGATCATCCTGATGACTTCCTCCCGCCACTTTTGAATATCAATGGGCCTCTTGAAATCTTCCCTTTCACCGGTTACGAGAAATGCACTTGCACTTCCCTTTTCTATGGTATGTCGATCTCCATTGAAGGTTGTCTCAATTGCTCCTTCCTCAACATTTATCAGAACTGCCCCATCTTCTCTCACGGCAACATTGAACTCGGTGCCGCGAATTCCAGCGGTAACCGATATCGTATTAATGGTGAATTCTTCTTTTTGGATCAGAAGTTTCCTGACAAAAACACGAATATTCCCGAAGAGAAGTCCTATACTCGTATAGGTGTTTTCACGCACGACAGATCGATCAATGGTGATTTCGGAATCTTCGGTCAGAAAAATCGTGCTTGAATCGGTGAGTGTAATCTCTGTCTGAGAATCATGGAGGGTTCTCACTCTTTCAGATGTATGGATCGTTTGGTCGAGAACAGCATCCTGAAATTGGCCGTAAAGGCTTTTTTTTACCTGACATGTTCCTTCAAGAAAGGTGATTTTACCCGCACCGTTTTCGAGCTGAGCAAATATCGACCGTGGAAGAAATGCAAAAATGGTAAAAAAGATTATAACCAATACTTTTTGCATCAGATGTCCCCCTTTCGTTTATAGGATTTTTCCCATCCTCATTAAATGTATCACGTTTTTACCCAAATTAGAGAAAATATGAAATTGGTCAACTTATTTTTAGAGCAATATGTTTGATTGTTGATTTTATGATAATCCTGAGTTATTCTATTATTATTGTGCGGAGATTTCTTTTCGTCACAATAAAAGTCATACCGAGATGAAAAACTACATTTCCACCTGGAAAATACATGTGCTTTTCCACCTTCTTGTTTTAATCTTTTCCCATAATCTTTTCGCTCAGGATAAATCTCAATCCCCAGACAAGGTTTATGTTGTTCCCATATATGGCGAAATTGACCGTTCTCTCATGGTATTTCTTCGCAGGGGAATCGATCAGGCGAAGGACGAAGAGGTCGATGTAATACTATTCGATATTAACACTTTTGGCGGCAGAGTTGATTCTGCGCTCCAGATAGCAACCCTCATTGGCTCGGCAGAAGAGGCTATCTCTGTAGCCTATGTAACAACGGGACCCGAGAGCACCGGTGTAAGCTGGTCAGCGGGAGCGCTCATTTCATTTTCCACAAACCGCATATTCATGGCACCAGGTACATCGATGGGTGCCGCTGCGCCAATAACTATGGGAGCAGAGGGGCCACAGGCAGCTTCGGAGAAAGTTGTCAGCGCTCTCCGTGCCCAGATGGCGGCCCTTGCTGAGAAGAACGGCTATCCTACGAGTATTGCCCGTGCAATGGTTGATGAGGATATTGAACTCAAAGAGGTGTATGTCGATGGAGAGCTTCGAATTCTAACGGCAGAGGAATTAGTGGATGCACAACGGGAAGCCGAGAAGTCGGGTAAGGAGGTTGAGGAGGGTAAAATAGTATCTCCGGTTGGCAAGCTTCTTACCCTTACTGCAATGGAGATGGAAAAATATGGTGTGTCATCGGGTACCTTATCAACGAGAGCTCAGGTTTTCGAAGCGCTCGAGCTGAAGGATCCTGTTGTTGTAGATCTTACAGAATCACCGGCTGACAAGGCGGTAGGTTTTCTGACCGGATCAGCATTTACCAGCCTGTTGATCATAATCGGGATGGTAGCCCTCTTTATTGAAATAACCTCTCCCGGATTTGGTGTTCCAGGCACGATAGCAATTATCTGCTTTGCAGTCGTATTTGCAAGCTATGCTCTACTCGGGACGGTTGGATCGATCGAGCTCATCCTCTTCGTGCTTGGTCTCGTATTGCTTATCCTCGAAATTTTCATTATTCCCGGTTTTGGTGTTGCGGGTATAACGGGGATTGCTCTCATAGTTTTCTCTCTGGTGCTCTCGATGCAGGGGTTTGTGCTACCCGATTTCGAGTGGCAAAAGGATATTTTCAGGAAGAACATTCTGGTAGTGAGTGTGAGCACAATTTCCTCAATCATTATATTCGGCATACTGGCATATTCACTACCGCAGATTAAACTGTTCAGCCGCCTGACACTTAAAGCAGCTCAGACAGTTGAGGAGGGATTTACGGTTCAAACAAAGGAGGAGGAGAACAGGCTTATCGGAAAGAAGGGTATTACCATAACGAAATTGCGTCCCGTTGGAAAGGCTGAGATTGAAGATGAGGTTCTGTACGTTGAAACTGAGGGTGACTTTGTCGAGGCTGGGGAACGTATTGAGGTAATTGAGGTAAGTGGGAATCGAATCATCGTGAGGAAAAGCTGAAATGGTTATCTGGGTACCGCTACTACTCTTTGTAGTCGGATTTATAGCACTATTTTTAGAGCTCTTTGTCCCTGCAGCTGGTCTGATAGGAGCTGCGGGGATTGTCTGTATGATTACAGGAACAGTGCTCGGTTATAGGAATTTCGGAAATACCGTAGGTTCCCTATTTCTCACCGGTACACTTATTGGTACGCCGGCTATGATAATCATTGGATTGAAGGTTTTTCCGAAAACATTTGTTGGGAAAAAATTGATACTTGGTATGACGCAGAAAAGGGAAACCGGGTTCACCTCATACTCCAGTGAGATGTATGAAGGACTCATGGAAAAGGAAGGTGAAACGTTGACAACACTGAGGCCTTCGGGCATGGTCCTCATTGACGGAAAAAAGTACAGCGTTGTTACCTCAGGTGAGATGATCGACAGAGGGGTAAAGATAAAGGTGATCAAGGTCGAGGGGAGCCGGGTTGTTGTAAGAAAAGTTTCAGCTAAAAAAAAGGATGTCATATAGAGTTATCTATTTTAACTTATCTGTGAGATATGAAGCATAGAAGAGGGAGAATAAAATGTTTATAATCTTGTATATATTTATAGGAATCATAGCGCTCGTATTTATCATACTGTT
>CAYFYU010000003.1:82464-108562 GCA_964347455.1 uncultured Spirochaetota bacterium
CTCTGGTTCAGGGCGCTTATCTCAGGTGCACCGGTCGGCATCGCTAAGCTTATTGGAATGTGGTTAAGGAGGGTGAATCCTTCCATTATTGTTGACAGCCGTATCATGCTCTCAAAGGCAGGAATTCCCATTGATACCGACCTTCTCGAAACCCATTATCTTGCACGTGGTAATGTGCTTAGGGTTAGTATGGCGTTGGTTGCGGCAAACAAAGCAAATATCCCGCTCTCCTTCCAGAAAGCTGCAGCGATTGACCTTGCCGGTAGAGATGTTCTTGATGCGGTGAAGACGAGTGTAAATCCGAAGGTGATTGACTGTCCGAATCCTGAAAAGGGCAGACAAACCATCGATGCAGTTGCTAAGGATGGTATTCAACTCAAGGCAAAAGCCCGTGTTACGGTAAGGGCAAATATAGAACGGCTTGTTGGTGGAGCGACGGAGGAGACCATAATTGCACGGGTCGGGGAAGGTATAGTAACGACTATTGGCTCATCAGAAACATACAAGGACGTTCTCGAAAATCCCGACCAGATATCCAAACGAGTTTTAGAGAAAGGCTTGGATGCTGGTACAGCCTTCGAGATTCTAACAATAGATATCGCTGATGTCGATGTGGGAGATAATGTTGGAGCGAAGCTTCAGGCCGATCAGGCAGAGGCGGACAGGAGACGTTTTCAGGCCGAAGCTGAGAAGAGGAGGGCTGCAGCCAGGGCAAGGGAGCAGGAGATGGTTGCACTTGTTCAGGAAAACCGTGCAAAAGTAGTGCTTGCCGAAGTGGAAGTTCCCAAGGCAATGGCTGATGCGTTCAGAAAAGGAAACCTTGGAATTATGGATTATTACCGAATGCGAAACATACAGGCTGATACCGATATGCGTCAGAGCATCAGTGGTGAAGGAAAAACAAAGGAAGATTAGACAATCATCGGAGAGTAAAAATAAATGGAACTCATCTTTCTGCTCATCTTTATCTTTTTTATATTTTTGAACGTTGTTCTCGGGTTGATCTCAAGCAGGGTGAAGAAGAGAAAGCAGTTGGAAGCAGCCGAAAAGATATCGGAAAAGAAACCTTCACTCGAGTCTGTCCAAAAACAAAAACCATCGGTAGGGTATGATTCCTTTCTCGGTACACAGACTGCAGAGAGCATAGTGCGGCCTCTCTATGAGGAGCCTGAAAAAGCCCAGCGTTTGCGACCACAGAGGACTTATGAGGGATCTACTTCTATTCCTGAGGAAATTGCACCGACCATCGATGAGATTGCACCCTTTCCGGGAGGAGAGGTACCGGCCGCCGAAACTGAACAGGCGAAACCCAAAAAACAGGAACAGCCCTTCTACCAGAAAAGCGAGGCGGAGTTGATAGAAGCAGCGCGCCAAAGGGCTGACTTGCGTAAGCCAATGGTCGATCTGACGGGCCTAGCAGAGAGGGTTGAGATTTCAGAAGTCGATCGTAAGGCTTTATCTGAGATGGAATCTATACGGAGTGAGGTTGAAGCTCGCGAAATAGAGACCGTTAAAGCATTTGAGACGACCAAAGCGAGTCCTGAAGGGGCGATTAGAGCGACCGAAGTGAGTCCTGTACGGGGAAGTCCTGAAGGGGAGAGAAGGATTTCCTCGAATTTATGGATACTCCTGCAGAGTTTACCGTCCTTACAGAGAGCTGTTGTTCTGTCCGAAATTCTCGGCCAGCCGAAAGGAATAAAACCGCATAGCCATTAACCCTGACAATAACGCATTATAAAGAAAATTCCTTGTGGAGGTGTTATGGAACAGGTAAAGCGGAGAGAATTCTTACGCATCGTCATAGGAGCTGCGGTATCCCTGTTACTCTTTCGCAGGCCTATTCAATTACGAGGGGGGTCTTCAAAGGTCGAAGACTGGGAAATGCCGCGGGAGGGTAGAATAAGTTTTGTTTCCGGTGAGGTTTATTTGAATGAGCGTACAGCAGAAATCGGTAATTCTGTTACGGATGGGGATACAATCAGTACCGGTGCAGATTCGGAAGCTGAGATTGAGCTTCAGGATTATGCGATATTCAACATAAGGGAGAACAGTTCTGTAAGGATTTCAGATATATTGTCGAATCCCAAAGTCGAGATGAAAAGCGGCTGGTTTCTCATTATAATCAAGAAGAAAAAACAGTTCCAGGTTTCAACACCCATGACACTTGCCGGAGTAAGAGGCACCGTATTCTTTTACAAGATAATCAGTGAAGACCATGAATATTTCTGCGATTGCAATGGCAGGATCGATCTCTTCGATTCGCGAAATGATGAGCTCGTCAAAAAGGTTATTGCCACCTATCACGCTTCATACAATCTCAAGAGGGAGGAAGGTGGCATAAAGATGACAAAGACAGGTAAAGAGTTTCATGAAGATGAGGATATACTGAGGATGGCGGGACGCTTTCCCAAAGAAACAATCATATTCAAAAAGGGAGGCCCAGGCAAAAAGTATTAACTCGGGGGCTGAGGTTCAAACAGCCCAAGAGGTTTTCCCTGATGTAAATGCCGAAAGTCCTGTCCTCATTTTATTCGGTTTAACCGTTCGGCCGCATTTTCGAGAGTTTTCAACTGTTTACAGAAGGCGAATCGAACAAGTCTCTTCCCCTCTTCAGGGTTTCTGCTGTAGAATACACTGGGAGGTATTGCGGCAACGGCGCACTGATCGATCATATGCATTACAAATGATCGGTCATCACCATTCCAGAGATTGGTAAAATCCGCAAGAATATAATACGCCCCCCTGGGGACAGCTACCATAAATCCTGTATTTTTTAATGCGTCGAGTAGAATATTTCGTCGTTGGGTATATTCTTTACGAAGTTGCTCATAATAATTTTCATCGAACTTCGGCAGAACCGAAGCTATTCCTGCCTGCAGGGGACTGGCCGGTGCAAAAGTCAGGTACTGATGTGCCTTCTGCACTGCTGATATGAGTCCGGAAGGACCGGTTATCCAGCCTATACGCCAGCCGGTGAGTGAGAAGGTCTTCCCAATACCCGATATGGTAAGGGTTCTATCCCGCATTTCCGGTATTGTTGCAATAGGGATGTGTCTGGCTCCATCGTAGGTCAAATGCTCGTACACCTCATCGGTCAAGACAACGACGTTGTACTTTTTACATAGCTCTGAAATACCTTCCAGCTCAATCCGGGTGAAGACCTTTCCCGTTGGATTGTGGGGTGTGTTCAAAAGGAGCAGGCGTGTTTTGCTGTTAAAACATTTTTCCAGTTGAGCCATATCGACATGAAAATCGGGGAATTGAAGCGTGTAGTAACGCGGGATTGCACCGGTCATTGCGGCATAGACCGGATAGCTGTCATAGAACGGTTCGAATATGATGACTTCATCCCCCGGGTTCGTGAGTCCAATGAAAGAGCTTGCCATAGCCTCGGTTGCGCCGCTGCACACGATAATTTCGGTATCGGGCTCGTAGCTCAATCGGTAGTGGCTGTTTATTTTATCTACTACAGAATGGACAAGGCCGGGAAAACCCATTGAGCGCGGATACTGATTGTGACCCCTCCGTATAGCCTCAACGGCGGCTTCAAGAATCTCCTCCGGGCCGTCGAAATCGGGAAATCCCTGTGCAAGGTTGATCGCACCCTTTTCCTGCGCCACCTTCGTCATCTCGGAGAAAATGGTAACGCCGAAAGAAGCGAGTTTTTCCGAGACCACAATATTCTCCCCGTACAAGTAGTGAGAGTAATCATAGACAACATTTTTTGAATAGTCAAGGGATGGTCATATAAAGGATGAAATATATTGGTTCGCGCAATGAAGGTACTATCTAGTTGTCTTCGCCAAAACCTATGAGCTTGACTTTGTAGGTTTTTTCCCCTTCGTCGTTGCTCGAAATTTCCAAATTCGTATTTATCCCACCGCCCTTGCTCGGGCGAAATATTACGGTGAAATCTTTCGAACTTCCCGGCATTACCGTCACCGGTACAGTGAGTTCAACGGTGTAGTCTTGCGCCCTCCCAGCTTTTAAGAGATAACTGGTAACCTCAAGATCGATAGTACCCAAATTTCTAATGGTGAAAACCTCAACAGAACTGTCCCCTACTTCTACAGGGTCACCCTCTTCAAAATAGTACGTCGAACCATCGGGATATTCTCTGGAATCGACAAATATCCTCATATCTGGCTGGCTTTCCTTTTTACCCTCACCCTTCAGGGTAAACCTGTACGCACTTTCATTTGTATCCGGATCGTCATTATCGATCCTTACCTTGACCGTTCTTTTCTTTGCCACCGTGGGCTGAAAGGTTACTTTGAAAGTCGTGCTGCTGCCAGGAGCCAGTAATGTGGATAGTGTTGATGTATCGATACTGAAATCAGAAGTGTTCCCTGATTCGAACAGTACATCAAATATAGTCAGATCGGACGATCCCGTGTTTTCTATCCTGAATGTGACGGTGATTGCATCTCCAACGCCGACCTGCGTAAAGTCGTGCCCTGTAGAATCGAATGGAACATCGTTTCCAGTAGTTACATTTATCACGTTTATGTCAGGAGTTGACTTGATCTCTCCGTTACCCCTGACCTTAAAAGTATATTTTGGTCCTTCATCAGGATCATTATTGACTATTTCTACAATATCCTCTATTAAACCTGTTGTAGTGGGGTTGAATTCTATAGTGATTAACTGTGTTTCTCCTTGATTAAGAGTAAATGGAAATGGTGGCAGATTTATGTAACTGAAATCTCCAGATATTGGAGGTGTAAACCCAAAACCTGAAATCCTTAAAACATCATTACCTGTGTTTTCAATTTGAAATTCAGCCGATGCTGTAGTGAATTGCTCCACCTTACCGAAATCGAAAATACCAGTACCGCTGGGAATTTCCTTTGTTCCGCTCATAACCACAATATCCGGTACAGGGGTAAAGGTGCCTTGACCGTTCAGCTTGAAGGTGTAGAATGTTTCGTCAGGATCGTCGCTCACAATTTCAACTTCCGCCGAATAGGGCGAAGAACCGAGCGGTGAAAACTCTATGGTGAAGAATGTTGTTTCTCCCGATCTTAAACTGCACGGTATGGATGGAGCAATAATACTGAATTGGATGAAGTCTCCGCTTGTGAGTGAAATATCACTTACATACAGTTCTGCTGATCCGATATTCTCGATGATAAATTCATCCACGTGCTTATTGCCGACTTCAACATTTCCAAAGTCATGAAGTCCCGTACCACTCACGATATCAAAATCACCTAATCTTACATTAATGTCCGGCGGGACTGCCGAGCCGGTACCGATCCCATCGATGACTAAACTTAACACCGTTTCATCAGGGTCATTGTTCTCTATGATCAAGTCCACGGAGAAAGATTGGGTAGTAGTTGGTTTGAACGACAGCGTAAAGGTGGTACTTTCCCCGGACTCAACAATGGAGGAGGTTTCTGAGGTATCGATGATGAACTGTGTAAATTCCGGATTTGAGGTATATATTCGATAAATTTCCAGAGTTTGGGTGCCTGTATTTTCAATGGTGAATATCTGTGTTTTTGTGGAAAAAACATCCACAGAGCCAAACGAGAAAGTGCCTGTAGTAGCGGGAAATATGCTTATGTCTGGCAGACCTTTCGCTAACTCAAATATATCTGTCCTTGAAAGCGAGCAGCCTGCAAGAGAAATAGAGAAAATTGCTACTAGAAAATATTTAATAAACTTCATTTCATAATTCTACACCCATTTAGTATATTACATATTTGTAATAAGTCAAGGTGCAACTTCACATCCAATCATATGTATCGAGCTTAATATACACCCTTCGTGGTGTTAAATGAAGTGCAAATAACGAAGATGGCTCCTGTTATTGCGCAATGCCTGAGAGCTTGACTATGTACGGTCTTTTGTTTGGATCGTTACTGTCGATCTGTAGATCGGCGTTTTTCTGTTTGGGCTTGGCAGATGTGGGTTTGAAGGTTACCGTAAAGTCTAACGTTCCCCCTGGGGCTATTGTTGCGGGTGCCGTAGGTATTGTAAGATCGTGTGAGAAATTAGTTGCGCCAGGTTTTAATAGTAAGCCAGGTTCGATTGTCAGATCACCATCGCCGGTATTTTTTATCGTTAATACCGCAGTTGATGAATCCCCCACGTTTACAGGGGTTCCACCGTTGAACATAAAAGTTGCCCCGCTGGGTATTTCGATCGAGCCGGAGAAAATCTTCATAATCGGCTGATTGGGCTGTACACCCTCACCTTTAACGTTGAATGTATAGGGATTTTCAGTTAGATCGGGATCATCTGTTGATATCGCAATGCTGATGTTTTTTAACTTCGCATCGACGGGCGAGAAAATCACATCAAAGGTCGTCGTTCCCCCCGGACCAACCGTGGTGTTCATTGAAGACTGGTCTAGGATGAAATCAGCAACGGTACCGCTAGGTTCAATTTTAGAAATATTTAACGACGCCGTACCCACATTCTCAATCTCGAAGGTAACAGACGCCGAGTTTCCAACGTTGATTTTTCCAAAGTCGTGACCGAGCGTCGCTGAAGGTATCTCCACACCTGTTGAGTTGTTTGTGAGTTTGATATCAGGGACTGGTACTGGTGTTGCGTTACCCATGACTGTAAAAGTGAATGGGTTTTCATCGGGATCGTTGTTAGGGGGTAAAGTCTGAGGTAAATCAATAATAGCTTTTAATGTTCCAACCGAAACAGGTGCAAAATCTATGATAATGGTCTCTGTATCTCCGGGAGCAAGAGAGAATGGTATGGTGGAAGAGCTCTCGGTGAATTCAGATGTAGCTGGTGGAATGGGAGTTATTGTTATACCAGTCACTGTTAAAACTTCAGTTCCTTTATTCTCAACGGTCAGTTGGGTTGAAACGGTATTGAGGACCTCAACTTCCCCGAAATCCAAAATACCGAATCCGTTGAGAAATTCCTTTGTACCGCTCTTAAGGGCTATATCCGGTACGGGTGTCTGTGACCCTGCCCCGCTCGCCCTGAACGTATATAATGCTTCATCGGGATCGTCACTTGTTACCAATACCTCCACCGTATGGGGTAATGCGTCCAGTGGCGAGAATCCCACGATGAAGCTCACCTTTTCTCCAGGTGCTAAACTGGTCGGTATTCCAGGAGCAACCATACCGAATTGCGAAAAATCTCCCGATACAAATGAAACATCGCTTATTAAGAGGTCCGCTGAACCAGGAGAAGCGCTGTTTTCAATGGTAAATTCAGCTGCGCTTGAGGTGCCAGCCTGAATTATTCCAAAAGGATAATCGAATCCAATCGGAATATCAATGTCCCAGAATTTTACGTTGATATCCGGTGGCGAAGCCGATCCGGTACCGGAACCTTCAAGGAGTATTGTAAAAACGTTATTATCGGGATCATTGCTCTCGATGACGAGATCAACAGATACAGGAAACGTATCTGTTGGTTTAAATGAAACGGTGAACACCGTACTGTCACCTGGTTCTACAGTAGATGCTGTTTCTGTGGCGTCAATAGAGTATTGTAGTAATTCCGGATTTAATGTATAAATTCTTTGTAATTCTAACGTTTGTGACCCGGTGTTTGTTATAATAAATTGCTGTACCCGCGTTGTATATACATTTACTGAACCAAAGGAAAAAAACCCTCCTTCAACAGGAAATACTTTGATTTCTGGTTGACCGGCTGCAATATTGAATAGATCGGTCCTGCTAAAGGAGCAGGTTGAGAGTGTGATAGATACCAGTAGGAGAACTATATATCGAATAATTTTCATTTTTTTATCTATATATAGAAATATAACGCGAATAATTATGTTTTCAATATCGAGTACCATCTATGAAGTGAAATTTTGCCCAATTTTGGACTAAAACCACAAGTATTCTAAGCTGATAATACACTATCAGGGTTGTGGGTCTTGTTTTCAACCCTCTCTGGCACTAAATTCTTTTTAATCTTGGAGTGATGAAATGAGAAAAAGAGTAATATATCTATTGAACGTTGTAATAGTTATTGCGCCCATAATTTTCGGAGCGGGTTCAAAGAAGGAGTCCTCTCTTGGAGACCTTTACGGAGAGTGGTTTTCCGTAGATTACAACGAAGAGGCACCCTCAAAACCTGCAAGGGTTTTCTGCAGCATTGATGGTGTAATTACAGAATATCAAAGTTTGTTTTCCTCGGGGCCGAGCAATAGGGCCACCTTTTCGGTGGTGGACAGCTGGGTTGATTCACAGGGGAACCTTTACCTGAAGGTGCACTGTAACTATTCAGAACCTGGATCCGAACATAGTACCTTTGACCTCTGGAAGATCGACAGCAGCGGGTCTGTTTGGGAATTCAACAGGAAATTTACTGATTTTCCCGATGAAATAGATTCACATGATCCAAGTTATATGATTTTCAATCGCAAGTAATCCTTTCAATTGACAAAGAATAATACAGTTACTATGATGGTATCTTCACGGGGTTAGCCAGTGATTTACAGAGAATACGGAAAAACGGGCAAAAAGGTTTCGATACTCGGGTTTGGCGGCATGCGTTTCAAGAGCATCGACAACGTCGATGAGTGTGTACAAATGATGATCGATGCAGCCGATGCAGGAGTCAACTACTTCGATACTGCGCCTGCTTATATGAAAACCAAGAGCGAGAAGGTGTTCGGTGAAGCCTTTATGGAATTCAAGATGAGGGGAATTCCCTTTTACTCCGCCACGAAAACCTTTAAAACCGACGAATACTCCATCCGTAAAGAGATTGATGAGCAGCTGAAGCGCATGAAGATCGACTTCATTGATTTTTATCATGTCTGGTGTATCACCACGCCTGAGGATTGGCGTGGGAGGAAAAAGGCGGGTGTAATACAGTGTTTCAGAAAACTCAGAGACGAAGGGATCATCGGTCATATCTGTGTCTCGAGCCATCTTATCGGTAACCAGATCAGGGAATTGCTCATGGAGAATGTCTTCGAAGGAGTTCTTTTCGGTTATTCGGTGTATAATTTCAATATCCGTCAGGCGGCGTTTGATGCGATCAGAAAGCACAGGCTCGGATGCACCGTGATGAACCCTCTGGGCGGTGGAATTATTCCACAGCACCCACACCTTTTTGAATTCATCAAAAAAAACCGTGAAGAAACAGTCGTTGAGGCAGCTCTTCGTTTCATTTTTTCCCATGAGGAAATAAATACAGCGCTTGTTGGTTTTGGAAATCGAGAAGAGGTTCGCCAGGCTATTCGGGCGGTTGACGGCTACAAAAAAATGTCTCAGGAGGACATGATCCGGATTAAAAAACATTTGAGCGATTCCTTTGCGGATCTCTGTACTGGATGTCAGTACTGTAATGAATGCCCTGAGGGTATTCCGATTCCGAAGTTGATGGATGCTTACAATCAAAAAAAGCTCTATCAAAGAGAAGAGGCAATACTGGAGCGGTTGAAGTGGTACTGGGGAATACCGACAGAGGACGCCGAGCGATGTGTGGATTGCGAGTTGTGTGAAGAGCTCTGCACCCAGCATCTGCCTATAATGTCTCGTTTGAAAGAAATAGCCGCAATAGTGCGGAAATCGACAGAAACGTCACGCTGATAAATCCCGAGTTCGTGGTAAAAGTTCAGGGAGAGAAATTACAGGATGGTATTCAAAGGACGGTATAATGGCGAAAAGAATTGTAACTGCTGGCGATAGAGTTTACATGAAGTTTTTTGATCTGGATTTTTTTCAAGATCGTGCAAAAGAGGCCGAAGCAGAGCTATTCCCCTTCAAGGGATTTAAGGATGAAGAGTTCATAGAGGCGATTTCCCATGCGGATGCACTTATAGTAATCGACCGCCCCATTACAAGCGAGCATATAACCCATCTCGGACGGTGTAAAATCATACTGGCCCTTGAGGTTGGCCATGATTTTATAGATGTAGAGACTGCAACCAAAGCAGGCATTATTGTATCGAATGTTCCAGCCTACTGCACTGATCAGGTGTCACTCCACGCCTTCATGCTTCTTCTTGCTGCGAACAGGAGATTGAAATCTCTCCTTGCTGAAACGGATAGGGGAGGCTGGGACTATAATGTATGCAAACCATTGTATGAACTTGAAGGAAAGATACTTGGGATCGTGGGGCTTGGAAGAATAGGACGATCCTTGGTGCCGAAGGCGAAGGGTGTGGGTCTTGAAGTTATAGGGTATGACCCATATCTTGATGACGATGTTTTCGATCTCGTCGGGGTTGGGAGGTGTTATGAGCTTGATGAACTTCTTTCACGTTCGGATTTCGTTTCACTTCATGTTCCTCTGACTGATGAAACCTACCACATGATCGGGGATAAGGAATTCAAGAAAATGAAGCCTAACGCGCTGATCATCAATACCTGCAGGGGGAAGGTTATCGATGAAAATTCTCTTTACAATGCTATAAAAAACAATATAATTGCAGGAGGCGGCGTCGATGTGATGGAGAAAGAACCTCCTGAAAAGGACAATCCATTACTGCATCTCGAGAATCTCATCGTGACACCGCATGTAGCATGGTATTCTGAAAACAGCGTGGAAAGATTGAAAAATCAGGGAATGGATGAGGTCATAAGGGTACTTACGGGTAAAAGACCCTGGTATATCGTAAACCCCGCGGTTTTATATACATAGTATAAATATCTTGAGGTAAACAAGGAGGTGATAAAAATCTCACAAAGTGTACCTTTTAAATCCATCTAAACCCAGTTAGAAAGGAGGTACTATGCAGAACTATCAACTCACCGCATTGATTTTCCTTGTCATCTACTACGTGTTTATCATTGGACTCAGCCTCTACCGGCGGATGGTGAAATCTGAAGTTGATTACTTCCTGGCCAACCGGACCTTTCCCGCATGGATACTGGCGTTTTCATATGCTGCTTCCTGGTTCGGAGGAGCGTCTGCAATAATATCAGCAGACAAGGCCTTTGCAGGAGGATGGAGTGCCTACTTTGTCATGGGTGGTCCAACGATCTGTTCGGGTATCGTTTTACTATTTTTTGCGAAGCGGATCAGGATGTTTGCACGCCTTTCACAGCCGGAAATGACGGAGGCACGCTACAACCGAGCTGCGCGGATCATTCAATCGATAATAATCTTCTGGTACATGATTACATGGGCTGCATCACAGATGATTGGGGCGGCAAATTTCGTGAGCGGATTTTTTGGCATGACCTATACGGTTGCCCTCTTTGTGGTGGTTATCGTTGTTTGGTTCTACTGCATGTTCGGAGGATTCAAAAGTGTTGTAACAACTGATCTAGGTCAGTTTCTCTGGATAGTTGTTGCTCTGTTAATCGTGCTCATTACGGTTATTGGTCAATCCGGTGGTTTCGGGAACGTGAGGAAAGTGGTGGAGCAGAAGGAGATAACCAATTTCTTCAATGTTTTTGGAAATGCCAAGTACAGCCTATTTTTCATTATATCTTTTACGTTTGCCTGGGTGATTTCGGCTGAAATATGGCAGAGATTCTCAGCTGCACGATCTGTAAAGGAGGCGAAAAAAGTCTCCAGAGGTGCATTGTACATCAACATCCCGCTCTACTTTTTTGCCATAACCATCGGCATGCTCGCCGTTGCGCTCTATGCAGAGAAACCCGATACGCACATTATGGCTGCGGTAATCAAGGATTACGTTCCCTGGTTTTTGGCAGGTATCGCATTTGCAGGTCTACTGGCTGCGGTCATGTCCACAATGGATACTGCCCTGAACACAGGCGCTCTCGTTCTTACCGAGGATATATACCACAAATTAATCAATCCCGATGCGAGCGAGAAGCAACTTGTCCTGTTTGGACGGATTGCGGTTACCATTATGGCCGCATGCGGAATTGTCATATCTCTTGCCATCAGGGACCTTCTCTGGGTACTGTGGATGGCTAGCGATATTCTCGCCGCCGGGGTTTTCTGGCCATTGATACTCGGTATTTACGGAAAGTGGGGGACTTCAAAGGGTGCCGTTTCAAGCATGTTGGTTGGCGGTGCCTTTACGCTTTGGCACTATCTTATCGATCTCGGTGTCAAACTTCCGAGTATCATACCAGCGTGGCCCGGCAGGAGCTGGCCATTCTCCATATTTTGGGGAATTGTCATTGGTTTCGTCGTGTATACCGTAGTTTCCCTCGGTACACAGTCACCTGAAGAGAAGATGAAAGCTGAAACTTTTATGAACAAGTTTGCGGAAAGCTGAACTGTTTATAAAGAGGTCAAATTTTGAGGCGGATAATGGATGCCTGGTATTTTAGCCATCCAGTGTCCGCCTTAACTTTACCATTTTGACTTGTCCTGTACACATAGCTATTATTATTGAGCTGGTGTATGATAAGCTACGTTAATGAATAACCGAATCACAAGCGGCAAGTTATTGGGCTGAAATGTTGGCGATTAAAGAATCTATCGGTATGGATCATCGAGGAGAGTGTGCATGGATATTTTTGAGAAGATCTACAAGGCTATTGTAAACAGGGATCGGGATGAAGTTTTAAGTTTATCTCGCGAAGTGGTACAGAAAGGGATTGATCCATCTCTGGCAATCGAAAAAGGTTTTAAGAGGGGGATGGAAAAAATTGGGGACCTTTTTGCAGATCTGGAAATATTTATTCCCGATATGATACAGGCTGCGGATATTATGAACGAGGGACTCGAAATACTGCAGCCACTGTTGAAAGCTCAGGGAGGTGCAACCCGTAAAGGGAGAATTTTAATTGGAACGATACAGGGGGATGTTCACGAGATCGGAAAAAATATCGTAAAGATCCTTCTCGAAGGAGCCGGATTCGATGTTATTGATCTCGGGAGGGACGTCAATGTGCTCACCTTTATCGATAAATATCAGGAGCTTAAACCTGATATCATTGGTATTTCTGCATTAATGACGAATACGATGATAAATATACCGAGAGTTATTGAGGACCTGAAACAGATGGGGGTTCGGGATCAGGTCAAGATCATGGTTGGAGGTGCGCCTGTTCTTCCAGAATGGGCGGAGGAAATCGGCGCCGATGGGTATGGGCAAAGCGCAAAAGAAGCGGTGTTGCTCGCTCGGAAATGGACAGGTCAATAGAGGAAAAGTCATGCTCGATTACTGGGATTTTATTCAGAGAATTGAAAGAGGGGAGATAATCAATGAAGGGGATTATGACAGAAAGATAAGTCAGATTGCCGGAGATATCGTGCAGAGTCACGATATTCATTATTCTCCCGACGACCCGGTTCCCTCAGATGATGCTCTCGCAGACAGGGTTTTTGAAGCTGCCGTCGAACTTTTTTTAAAATTGGGCATTTTCATCATCGATACAAGAAAAGTTGTGACCTTCAGCAGGGACGAGGTTATGGATGTACTGGCCCATGCTCCCAAAGAGGTAGTGTACGGATCGGGTAATGAGCGGATTGTTGTCCCCCACAGGCGTGTCGAAGATCCACGGGATCCGGTGGTCTTTTTTTCTGCGGTCGGAACACCAGTTCCTGAGGATGACTTTGTCAAAATATGCCAGAGTTACGCTCAGGAACCGCTTGCAGATACCTTCTCGGGCCCGCTAATTACAACTTACCGTGGTATGCCGATCGCCTCAGGATCACCGGTGGAGGTAGAGGCAGGCATCTGGAATGTTATCAAGCTCAGGGAAGCCGCACGATTTGCCGGTAGACCGGATATTCCAATACATAATTTCATGTCCGTTGCAGAGCGTACAGATGCCACAATTGCTGCGGCACGTCCCGAATTCGGGGTCAGGGATAACGATGGTCTCTTTACCGCCGCAATAGCTGAACTGAAGGTTGATTTTGAAAGACTGAAGCGAATAGCTTTTCAACTGCATACTCCCTATGTTATCGGCGGATTGTACGGCCCGCTCATGGGTGGATATGCAGGTGGACCAGAAGCTACAGCTGTTCTACTCGTTGCCCATCACTTTCTCGGTTTAATCGCCTTCAGAGCTCAGCGACACAATGGTTTTCCAATTAACATCAATCAGACCTGCAATACGACAAGGGAGATGCTCTGGCTGGTCAGTGTATCCGGCCAGGCCATTGCAAGGAACACAGATCTCGTTACAGCAGCAAACGCTTTCATGGCTGCAGGTCCCTGTACCGAAATGATAACCTACGAACTCGCTGCCCATGCACTGGCTTCAACAGTTTCTGGATGGCATTTAAATCCTGCAGCAGTTGCACGGAACCGTCATCCAAGCCACTGTTCTGGTATGGAGCCGAAAATTCACGCTGAGGTGGGGCATGCTGCGGCAAGGTCTGGAATCACCAGAAAAGAAACATCACGCATTGTGAAAAAGATTCTCGATATCTATGAAAAGGATATCAAGAATGCGCCCATTGGGATGAGTTTCCGGGAGTGTTATGATATTGAGACCGTGAAGCCCAGGGATAATTACCTGAAGCTCTGGGAAGACACAAAGAAGAAACTTGAAAAGATAGGCCTCGATTTCAAGTCATTGGCAACCTGATATATATCAAAATACCTATCCAGATGAGCGGATTTGGGAGAAGGCGAAATGGAACTATATCGATTGATAAACAGAGGTCTTTCCGAAATTAAACCCTATATCGGAGGGAAGCATAAGGAAGAGGCTATCAGAAAATACAAGGTACAGGAACCGATCAAGATGAGCTCGAATGAGAATCCACTCGGCGTCTCCCCTTCAGCTGTGGCAGGAGCCGAAGAGATTCTCCCAGGAGCAAATATGTACCCTGACGGCTCGAATCGTGACCTGCGAGAAAAGATTGCTGCAAAGTATGCTCTCAACCCGGACAGCATCATCGTCGGAAACGGAGCAGATGAAATTATATACTATCTTGCAATGGGTTTCATCAACGACGATGATGAGGTAATTATCCCTCGGCTGACCTTCCCCATTTATGAGATAGCATGTAGAATGATGAGGGCCAGAATAGTATTTAGCGCAATGAATGGGTATGCAATAGACACGGAGGATATTTTAAGGAAAATAACCAGAAAGACGAAGCTCATCGCGGTCTGTAATCCCAACAACCCAACTGGTCATGCACTGGATAAAGATGGTATTTATCGGTTCCTCGAACGTATCCCCGATGATGTGCTCATTATTATGGATGAAGCTTATATGGAATTTGCGGATCCCGAAACATTTCCCGACAGCATTGGTAAATTTAAGGGGGGTCAGAACAATATCATTATTATCAAAACTCTATCGAAAGCATACGGGCTGGCCGGATTTAGAGTCGGTTATGGTATCGGTGATGTTGATGTTATTGAGATAATGAATCTGATAAAACTTCCCTTTAACATCAGCATTGTATCCCAGAACGCCGCAATCGCTGCACTGCGGGACGATGATTTTTTGCGCAGGACAATAGAAAATACACGTCGTGGAAGAAAAAATATCTACAGAGCCTTGAATGCACTGGGACTTGGTTACGTAGAATCAAGCACGAATTTTATCCTCATCGATACAGGCAGGGATAGTGATGAAGTCACGGAGGAGTTGATGAAGTGCGGGGTAATCGTACGGTCCACAAAAAATTACGGCATTCCAACCTGCATAAGGGTTACCATTGGTACAGAGGAACAGAACGCACGATTCATTGATGCCATGAAACATGTTTTTCGTACCAGCAATTAAAGCTCTATCATGAAATTTATAGGTAAAACGCCCCTGAGACATACCTATTAAAATCCAACGGATACTAATTTAGCATATCTTATTTTTTTCTTGAAAATTTATCGTAAATGATTGATTATCACAATGTGATACTTATTTTCAAATAGTGTTTTTGATCGAGAGTCTTGTAAATCATCTGCTGGGTAAGCCTCGTAATGAGTGTGGATGGTAGGGAATTACTAAAATCCGTGGAAAAGGCACTTCAAATTCTAGAATCGTTTAGTATGGATCATCCTGAGTTCACAGTATCGGAGCTTGCAGAAAAACTCTCAATTCCAAAGGTGAGCATCTATCGTTTTTTAAAAGTTCTCATGCAAAAAGGTTTTATCAGACAAAATTCCAGTACAAGAAAATATCATCTTGGATTGAAAGTTTTTGAACTCGGGAGTGTGGTGCTGCGCAACATGGAGCTGAGAAAAATTGCATTTCCTTTGATAGAAAAACTTTCTGCAAAAAGCGGTGAGACTGTACATCTTGGCATACTCGATGATAATATGGTTGTATCGATTGAAGGTGCGGAGAGTGATTATGCACTCCGAATTTCTCTTCCCATTGGTAAAAGGGTATATATTCACTCAACTGGAATTGGAAAGGCGATACTTGCATTCTTACCTGATGAAATGGTCGACATGATAATTCGCGAAAAAGGACTTCCGAGATTTACGAAGAACACGATTACAAATGACAAGGAGTTGAAAAAGGAAATTCACCTAATAAAACAGAGGGGCTATGCTTTTGATAACGAAGAAAATGAAACGGGAATAAAATGTGTAGCCGCACCAATTTTCGATTATTTGAACAGAGTAATAGCTTCAATCAGCATTTCCGGGCCGACCATAAGAATAAACGATACCAGAATCGATGCGCTTGCTCGAATGGTATTGGAAACGAGCCGTGAAATAAGTTCCGCTCTTGGCCACCGCTTAAAAATCAACTCTTTATAAACGAAGATTGATTGCGTATGACGAGTAGACAGAGGGTTATCAGAGCCCTTGAGTTTAAATCCCCCGATAGAATACCGAGAAATCTGTGGAGATTACCAGGAATTAAAATGCGCAGAAATGATGAACTACAGAAGCTTCTTGAAGAGTTCCCGGAGGATATGATTATCCCAGACATCAGCTATGGGCGAGGAAAAAAGGAAAGAGGTACAAGATACAGGCGGGGTGAAGTTGCCACGGATGCGTGGGGGTGTGTGTGGCTTGTAGCAGAGGATGGCGTAGTGGGTGAGGTGAAGGATCCTCCCCTAACAGAATTACGCGATGTAAAAAGTTTGAAACCACCATATGAGATTCTAGAAAATGCCGATTTCCAGGAGATAAACAGGATTCGGGAGGAGACAGATAAGTTTGTACTCGCATGGACGACGATAAGACCCTTTGAACGGATGCAGTTTTTACTGGGTACTGAAAAGTTGTTAATGGAACTGGCTTTTGTATCAAATACTCTTTTTCGACTCCGTGACATGATACACACTTTTTTCATGGAAGAATTAAAATTATGGTGCGATACAAATGCTGACGGTATTTCATTTATGGATGATTGGGGAACACAAAAAAGTTTGATCATTTCTCCAGAGTCGTGGAGAAAAATATTCAAACCTCTTTACAAAGATTACTGCGATCTTATCAGATCAAGCGGTAAGTATATATTCTTTCATTCTGATGGATTTATAGAACCTATATATGCTGATCTAATACAGATTGGAATTAACGCTGTTAACTCGCAGCTATTCTGTATGAATATTGAAGAATTAGGTTCCAGATACAGGGGAAAGATATCTTTCTGGGGCGAAATAGACAGACAGCACATACTTCCATTCGGTACGGTGAAAGAGGTCGAAGATGCTGTGCAGAAGGTCAAAGATTCGCTCTGGATCCCGGAAGGGGGAGTCATTGCACAATGTGAGTTTGGAATTAGAGATCCTGTGGAGAATGTGAGAGCCGTGTTTGATGCATGGAATTCAATTGTATAAGGGGAGTCGGAGAATGTTTGACAGAAATTATTTTAAAAAAATACTCGTACCCATTATAACACCTTTTAATTCGGATCAAAGTGTGGATTACGATGCATTGCTGAGCGTGGCTGATAAGCTGATTAATGATATGAAAGCTGATTCCCTGATACTCACTGGGACGACAGGGGAATTTTTCACGATGAATTATGAGGAAAGGGCAAAGGTGTACAGTTTAATGATGGATACGTTTGGAAAACGTATACCCCTTATTGCTGGTACCGGTGCAGCTTCTACAGGGGAAGCCGTCGCACTGAGTAGAAAGGCTGAAGAATTGGGATATGAGCTCGTTATGGTCCTGGCACCCTACTATACAAAACCAAGCCAGCAAGAGATCTTTCAGCATTTTAAACGGGTTTCCGATGAAATCGGGATCAATATGATTATATACAACATGCCCATATTTGCAGGAGTGAATATTGAACCAGAAACTGTTGTTCCTCTGTCCAGAATCAAAAATATCGTTGGAATCAAGGAAGAGGCTGAGTTAAATCCAAAGCAGATCACTGTATTTATCAATGTAACAGAGGAGGATTTTGTTATTTACTGTGGTGACGATACAATGATTCTCGAAGCGTACGCTCAGGGTGGTGAAGGTCGTATAGGTGGCGTTGTGAGCGGGGGTAGTCATCTTATTGGGGACCGTATCCGAAGTATGATCGAATCTTTTATTGCAGGGAACTTGGAACAGGCGGCTCACATGCAACAATCATTTTTTCCGCTCTTTCGGGCATTATCCCCCGGTGACAGGACCAATCCCGTCTCACTTCTCAAAGATGCGATGAATATGATTGGGTACAACGCAGGAATACCGCGACTGCCCCTAACTCCTGGGACTGATAAGGAGAAAGCTGACCTCAGGGGAGTTATGAGAGAGCTGGGCATTTTGGAGTAGCATCCGGAAAGAACAGATCGATTTCATCTTGACAGTCAAAGGTGGAATGATAGAATATCGCAATACGATATATATATATCACTATATGTAATCTCCACATCGGTAAGCCGAGGCGTTAACATCGGCATTTGGGTGTAATAATTATCTTTTACAGTTGTTAAATAAATCTGAGGATGAAGCATGCGTCTATGAAACCAGAAGAACTCCTGAAAAAAATGAAGGGCATAGTACATCTTGTAATGACTCATTTCGATCAAGATGATCAGCTCGATGAGAAGGCACTCAGAAAATCACTACAATTTGCGATTAAGGCGCTGGAAGGTGAGGATGCGGTATTCCTCGTTACGGGAAGTACTGCGGAATTTTATGCAATGAGCGATGAGGAAAATAGGCGGGTTATCCGTACCGCTGTGGAAGAGGTTAACGGAAAGCTCCCCGTCATTGCAGGAACCGGTCGCTGCGGTACCAAGATGACAATTGAGATGAGCCAAATAGCACAGAAAATAGGGGCTGATGGCGTACTCATCGTACACCCATACTACCACCTTGTTACAAAAGGTGGGCTCTACAGACATTATAGGGCTGTTGCAGAAAGCATAGATATAGGGATCATGATCTATAACAACCCGGTAACGAGTAAACTCTGGATGCCTCCCCCACTTATGGCACGTTTGTCAAAGATAAAGAATATCGTTGCCGATAAGGAAAACACAGCCAGTGCAGGAGCGTACTTCGCAATGAGGAGAGCTGTCAGTCCCGAGGACATGGTTATCATTTGCGGCGTAGGCCAGATTATGTACACCTTTGAGGCTGTGTACGGATGCCCCGGTTTTGTAACGGAGCTTGCAAATTTTGCTCCCGGTCTAGCTATTGGCTTATACAGGGCAGCTATGGAGAGGGATTTCGATAAGATTGCAGAACTGGGAAACAGAATCGCACCCTATCACGAGTTCATGACGAAATGTGCTATGAGACGCGACATTATTCCCACGGTTTATTCATCTGCAGTGACAATAGGTGAGCTCCCTTTTTACCAGAGTGTAACAAAGCAGGCAATGAGCCTGATAGGGCTGCCAGGGGGCAGGGTTAGAGAGCCGATGGAAAATATTACTACAGATGAAAGAGAGGAGCTCAAAAATATCTTACGTGAAATGGGTGTGCTGTAGCCGGGTAATGGTGTGCCGAGTTTTTTGGTAATATAATAAATCATCTACGAGAAGACATGAATAGGGCTTATAAGGGATTTCAGAAGTTTTTTAATGCATACTCACGTGCTTCGAAATCTGTTCAAAAAGTAAGTACAATATTTTGTTATGTCCTTCTGGTTTCCGTTACTGCCATTGCCGGTCTTGCGGTATTCTATCGATACGTCCTCAATAGTCCAATTCAGTGGTCGGAGGAGGTCGCCCGTTATATTCTCATATGGCTCACTATGATAGCTGCAAGCATCGCTATAAGAACACGCAGCCATATTAGACTTACAGCGGTTGTCAGCAGGCTGCCAAGACTTGTCTCATTAATCGTAGAGATGCTCATTATCCTGATCATTATTGGTATTTTATACGTAGTCGCTAAATATAGCTTACTTATGGTTGTCACAAAATCGGTGAGAACCTACTCCCCTTCAATCGCGATAAGCATGGCATGGCCGCATACAGCGCTACCCGTTGGATTCAGTCTCATAATATTTCAATCCGTATTTGTACTTCTTGAAAATATAAAAATGATATTTGAGGCTGATTCCTAGGGGAATGTGCATGTAATAGAACAGGAGGATTTTAATTTGCTTCTGGTGATGATGGGTCTTTTGTTTCTCTTTCTGGTCCTTGGTATGCCCATAGCATTCACCATTGGGTTCCCGAGCATACTGTATATAATTATTAAAAATCCCGAGTGGCTTACCATTATTCCGAGCAGACTCTTCTCCGGAATGAATGTTTTTGTCTTCCTCGCTATTCCATTCTTTGTCATGGCAGGGGAGATAATGAGCGAATCAAAGATAACGGAAAAGATCATTCGATTTACGGACTCCCTGGTTGGTCATGTTCGTGGGGGACTGGCTCAGGTGAATGTTGTATCCAGTATGTTTTTTGCAGGGATAAGCGGCGCTGCACTGTCGGATATTGCTGCACTGGGTTCTGTATTTATCCCGGCTATGGAAAAGAATGGATATGAAAGGAAGTTTGCCGCTGCGATAACTGCCACATCATCGATTCAGGGCCCCATTATACCACCGAGTATTATCATCGTCATCTACGCGGCCATTATGGGCACCTCTGTAGGAGCCCTCTTTGCTGCAGGCATTATCCCAGGAGTCCTGATTGGCTTAACCGACTGTCTGATCGTCGCTCTGAAAGCGAAAAAAAGAGGTTACCCGAAAAGGGAAACGAAGTTTTCACTAAAAGAGGTAGGCACCAGTTTTATTTTAGGATTTCCTGCTCTGATACTGCCTGGTATTATTTTGGGGGGTATAATGGGCGGTGTTTTTACTCCTACTGAGGCTGGAGCAGTTGCAGTATTTTACGGTCTGTTGCTCGGGTTTTTCCTGTTACGAAGTCTCAAACTGGGCGCGATGGTAAAAATCTTGCGAGAGACCATGATTAAGACCGGCATCCTTTTTATCATAGTTGCTTTTGCAAAGATTTTTTCCTGGGTGCTTGCAATGGAGGATGTACCGCAGCTTATTGGAGAAGTTATCTTTGGATGGACAGACAACGTGATCTTCATCTTCTTTATCATGAATATAATATTTTTATTTGTCGGCACCTGGCTTGAGACCGGAGCGGCAATAATTCTTTTAGGTCCGGTTTTTGGACCAGCTCTGGTAAATCTTGGAGTCCATCCTGTTCATCTTGGAATGGTCATGGTTGTTAATTTAACAATAGGACTCATAACTCCACCATTTGGCGTCTGTCTCTATGCAGCTTCCTCAGTCAGTGGATGTACTGTTGAGGAGATTTCGAAGGAAGCTTTTCCATATATAATGCTCGATATCGGAGTGCTATTTCTCATAACCTATTTCCCACGTATTGTACTTTATTTTCCAAAATTATTTGGGCTTGCATAATGAGTGTCTTGTAGTAGAATAGATTCTGGTTTATGAAACCGGAATTTACTATTCTCAAATAAAATTTTTTAATCTAAAGGAGGTACTGAAATGAAACGTGCGCTGATTTTTTGTCTGGTGGTGTTTCTCGTCTTAGCCGTTTTTTCAACAGCGAATGCGCAGAGGTACAGATTCAGGATTGCGTACACCGATGCTCCCCGTCTACCAATCGGGGACGAGAAGTTGATTCACGTGACGGTTGCAGCCGTTTATGGTTTTGAAGATGCCATCAATAGCCTTACGGGAGGAGTTTTTGATGTTGATTTCAAACATAGTGCTGTGCTCGGCGGTCAGGTGGAGACCATCGAGCAGGTTCGGGATGGTGTCATAGAGGCAACCACCCCCGCAATTCCCGCTCTGGCAGGCTATTACCCAAATATGCAGATTTTTTCAATCCCCTATCTCTGGAAAAGTCCAGTAATTGCATGGGAAGTGTTTGATGGTGAGTTTGGCAAAGCCTTCTTTGACGATATGGCACAAAAATCGGGGTTGCGCGTTATCACCATTTTCGACAACGGTGGCTATAGAAGCTTTACCAATAATGTGCGTGAAGTCAGGTCAGCTCGGGATATGAAGGGGATTAAAATCCGAACAATGGAGAGTCCCACACAGATGAAGATCGTTTCCTCACTGGGAGGAGCGCCCACCCCTATCCCCTGGGTTGAACTGTACACCTCGCTTCAGACCGGTGTGGTTGACGGTGAAGAAAATTCCGCTGCGACGATAATTGCCGGGTCTCTCTATGAAGTGCAGAAATATTACACCATTGATCAGCACACCCTGAGCCTTGCTGTTTTTGTGGTGAGTGAGAAGTGGTTCCAGGGACTGCCGAAAGATGTTCAGCAGAGCGTTCTGGTGGCAGGTAGGGTTGCATCAATCTGCGGTCGTGGAGCTGCTTACACGAACAACAAGTTGGCCATGGAGTTTTTAAAAAATTACGGAATGCAGATATACTTTCCAACAGCGGCCGAGCGAGATACATTCAGGAAAGCAGCACAACCCGAGGTACTTGCCTGGATGAGGGATAACAAGAAAATCGATAACGTGTGGATCGACAGGTTGCTGCGGGCGGTTGAACAGGCGGAGCGAAAGCACGGATTTAAGTAGAAAATCTGTCTTCGGGACTGAGCATGAGGGGGCTTGTTCAAGGAGCCCCCTTTTTAATAAAACAGGATAGTGAATGTATCAAAATCAAGGTTTGGACCCAAATAACGCATTCTTGCAAACCGCACCGGTGCACTATGTCAACCGTAAAGGAGTGATTTCGGTTAGCGGCACCTATATACGCGGATGGGGCAGGAGGGCACTTATTTGTGCGGGAACACGGGCGTTTCAAGCGGTCCAAGAACGGCTCCTTGTCTCGCTCGATCAGGCTGAGGTAGGGTGGGAAACTCATCGATTTGTCGGTGAATGCTGTGATGAAAACATTAAAACAGCAAAACAAAAAGCGAGGAATTGCAGTGCGGATATAATCATAGGCATTGGAGGGGGTAAAGCTCTTGACACCGCAAAGGCAACAGCCGAGTTATGTAATATACCGGTAGTCTGTATTCCAACTATCGCGGCCACCTGTGCAGCAACAACAGCACTATCAGTTGTATACAATACCCGAGGCGTCTTCGAAAGAATCTTCTTTCTTTCCACCAATCCTCATCTAGTCCTCGTAGACCCAGCGGTCATAGCCGGGGCTCCCTCCCTTTACCTGGTATCGGGAATACTCGATTCATTGGCAAAATGGTATGAAGGAAAAGCTGTATTTAAGGGCATCGCTCATCCAGATGTCAATACATCTTCAGCAATGGCTCTTGCCGGACTTTTGTATGAACAGATGCGGCAAAAAGCTGTGCGGGCTGTCGGATCGATTCAGATGCAGAAGGTAGAGAATCACCTTAGAGATGTAATCGATCTTGTTGTTTTATTAACTGGAATCATCCAAAGTCTCGGTCTTGCCACATTACGGGGGGGAATTGCGCATGCAGTTCACAATGGATTAACCATCCTAAAAGAAAGCCATTCAATCCTCCATGGAATCAAGGTCGGGTACGGTATAGCGGTTCAGCTTATTATGGAAGGAGTTCCCCAGAGTGATTTGGGCGATGCCGTAATGTTTTTCAAGGAGTTGGATTTTGTCCCGTCATTCAAAGCTTTGAATTTACCATATAAACCGGAACTGGTTGAGAATATCGCGGAAAAAGCTGCGAATGATCCCTATGTTGGGAAGATGCCGTTTCCTGTCAAAAAGGAAATGATCGTATCGGCAATAAGGAAACTGGAAGATATGCCTAATAAAGAATGATTTTGTATAGATATTACGTATTGGGCAAGTGATTATTTAAGAGAGATGAAATTCCGAAGTGGTCATTTAAGCTATGTAGCGGGTGAACTCTGAAGCCACTTTCTTCCGTCTCTTGCAAGAAACTCGTCTGATTCTGCAGGACCCCAGCTGCCTCTTTCGTAGGTGGCAAGGGCTGGCGCATATTTCGAATCCCATCCTTTAATAATCGGATCAATAAAACGCCACTGCTTTTCGATGCCATCGCTCCGGGTAAAGAGAGAGGCATCTCCATTGAGCGCGTCGTAGAGTAATCGTTCATAGGCATCCGGTATTGCGCAGGATCCAAAGGAATCGGCGTATCGAAAATCCATGTTTACGGAACGCATATCTGCTGCAGTATCGGGAACCTTCGCTTCAAAACGCAGGTGTATTCCCTCATCCGGCTGGACACGCAGTGCCAGCTGGTTCGCCGTTATGCTGCACTTCTCCGGCAACGGGAACATAATGTGGGGCGGTTCTTTGAACTGGATGATGATTTCACTGGTCTTTTTTTTCAGAGCCTTACCTGATCGCAGATAGAAAGGAACACCTTTCCAGCGCCAGTTATCTATAAAGAGTCGAAGAGCTGCATAGGTTGGCGTTTCGGAATCTGGAGGTATATCTGGAGCTTCCCGGTAACCTTTGTACTGTCCCCTTACAGATTCGTAAGCAACGTTTTTCGGTTGGATTGGCCTGAGAGCTGATAGGAGCTTTACCTTTTCATTTCTTATCGCATCAGCGTCAAACGATGCCGGAGGTTCCATTCCCACCAGTGCGAGCATCTGTAACATGTGGTTCTGGAACATGTCGCGGAGCACACCTGACTGATCGTAGTATCCAGCCCGGTGTCCGACATCAACCGTTTCGGAAACGGTAATCTGCACATGATCGATATAATTCCTGTTCCAGATCGGTTCAAAGATTGCGTTTGCGAATCTGAATATCATAACGTTCTGAACCGTTTCTTTGCCAAGATAATGGTCAATGCGGTAGATCTGTTTTTCATGAAGATCTCTATGGAGTGTGTCGTTGAGTTCGAGTGCCGAGGATAGGTCTTTTCCAAAGGGCTTCTCTATAACCACCCGCCGCCAGGTATTGTTTTCACTTACCATGGCTTTTTTTGCAAGGTTCCCGACTATTTCGGTAAAGAATCGAGGGGCAATGGCAAGGTAGTACAATCGGTTGGAATCACCTTTTTCAATTTTAGAGAGTCTTTCATCAAGCCGTTTGAAGTCATCCGGTTCCTCGTAGCTGCCAGCGTGGTAATAGAGTCTTTGGCTGAAATCAGACCATTGACCTGATCCAGGTGTAACGCATTCACCACCCTGATCCTCGCTTACCTGTACGCGTGTTCTGAATTCCTCATCTTTCATCTGTGTTCTTGCGTAGCCAACGATGTGAAAATCCCTGGGCAGACGATTTTTTTGATAGAGGCTGTAAAGAGCTGGAATGAGCTTTCGCTTCGTTAGATCACCAGAGGCACCGAAAATGACAACAGCCGTTGAACGGGACATCCTATCCCTCCTTTTTGACCGCGTGCCCGCCGAACTGCTGACGCATGGCGGCAAGGAGCTTGTCGGAAAATGGCGCCTGTTCTCTGGAACGGAAACGTCGCTCAAGCGACATTGTGATAACCGGTATTGAACAGTTCTGCTCGACAGCTTCGAGTAAAGTCCAGCTACCCTCACCAGAGTCCGGAACCCATGCAGCGAATCCTTCAGCATAGGCCTGCATAAGTCCGTATTCAATACCATTGTGAATCATCTTTACGAAATGCCCGGCTCCCGATGGACCGACATAACCCCAACCCTTGTCTGGAGCCGGAGCCAGAGTCTCAAATATTGGACGGAGACGCTTGACAACCGTCTCCTCACCGCCGACCACAATGCTGTATCCCTCCTCTAATCCCCAGACACCACCGCTTGTTCCCACATCAATATAGTGCAGTTTCTTTTTTCTGAGCTCTTCCGAGCGACGTATATCGTCCTTGTAGTAGGAGTTTCCACCGTCTATGATAACGTCACCGTGTTCCATCATGCTCGCAAGGTTCATGACAGTTTGCTCCGAGATCACCCACCCCGCCAGCCCTTCGTCCGTCTTGAGCCAGGTGGGCTGGCCTCCTTCGGCGGGGGGTATGGCATAGCCATGAGAGGCGCGC
>CAYFYU010000003.1:108572-115040 GCA_964347455.1 uncultured Spirochaetota bacterium
GTTTGTTCCGTTGGGTTGCCCGCAGGTACCATGATCCAGACACTTCGAGGCTTGCGTAGTTTTTGGACCAATTCTTCCATTAAAGATGCTCCATTTGCACCCTCATCTGCAAGAGTTTTCACATTCTCGGGATTTAGGTCGAAAACGACAAATTCATGACTGCTCTTAATCAAACGACGCACCATATTGGCTCCCATTTTCCCCAATCCTATCATCCCAATCCGCATATTCCTCTCTCCTTATCATGAAAATATATTTAGATAGTAATAACAATAATTTCATGTCAATAGGGGTCAAGTCACCGTACTGATTTTATCACGTCATGTTTTTCTGGTCTATAAAATGGGTAGGTTTACCCATTAATTATTTACATTAATTTTTTTTCAAGATTGTAAGAAAAGACTTGACTGAACATGCACGAAAAAGGATAATGACAGATACGGTTGTGTGCCATTTCTAAATTGAGGAAAGGGGGTAGTAAATGAAATTTCTAAAAGTATTTCTGGTCCTGCTGTTTTTAAGTGCATCATTTGCAGCTTTTTCCCAGTCCAGTCAGCTAAACGAAAATTTTAACCGCGGTTCCATGGCAGGATGGAAACCGATAAGCGGTAACTGGAGAGTCACGAATGGGAGGCTGGTCCAGACCGATGTTAATGAAAAGATGGCTATGATAGTGGTACCCGTCAGACAGTCGGGGACGATGATGTACGAATTTGATGTTCGGTATGTCAGCGGTGGTGAGGATAATTATGCTGGATTCGGCATACACATCGGTATTAACAATCCGAGCAGCAGAAGAAGCTGGGGAAACGGCCAATCCTTGCTCGCGTGGGTTACCTGGGATCCGAGGGCGTATGGTTCTCCCGGTGGTTTCATCCAGGTCTATGAGAGCAGAGGACCTACCCGGATGGGACTCTATACAAAAATTTTTCCAGGAAGCGACCCACTAAAATACGGTGGTATTCTTCCGATAAGAAGGGAATACCTTAAATCCGAATTCCTTGGCGCTACTGTTCCGGTCAAGATGATGCTCGACACACGAACCGGAAAAGGCAGATTTTACGATCCTTTTGATCCTGAGAGATACTTTTATTCCTTTGACCTTGGTGCGCCAATAAGATCTGGCAACTACTTTGCTTTAAGAACGAACAGCGTGGCACTCAGCTTTGACAATGTGAGAATCAGCAGGGTTTATTAAAAAATGTAAAAACAAAGAGGGTTGTGTTCTTACGGGAAAGCGTGTTGGGGGTATATCACTGTAAGGACACAGCTCTGTTTATTTACCTTCCTCTATACAGGCAGGAGAGAGAGGACTTTGGTAGATTAAGCCTCCGTTTCCTGCCCCACGCGGTATTTTAAATGATAAGAAAGTGGAAGTCTCTTATTTTCGTCGTCATATTTCTCTTCTCGATCCTTCATTTTACCCATAGAGGCGAGGCATCAAAAAATTTTGAATACAGGTATTTTTTCAGAGAGGATATTCACGATGTTCTTGAACGTATGAGTATCGAGGAGAAGATAGGCCAGATACTGATATTTGGATTTAGCGGTTATGAACTTGATGAGGAGTATGAGCAATGGCTCATAAATGGTGAGCTGGGCAACGCTAAGATATTCCTAAGAAATGTACGCTCAAAAAAACAGGTTCAGGATCTTACGGATCGCATAGCTACACTGGCGCTCTATTCACCGCAGGGAATTCCTCCTTTTATTGCGACGGATATGGAGGGGGGAACGGTCAATCACATACGCTACAGGGGAATATTTTTAGCACCTGCTGCAGGACTAGTTGGCGCAATAGGAGACGCAGAAAGCAGCAGAAAAGCTGCCAGACTCATTGCCTTAACGCTTTACAATCACGGTATCAATCTGAATTTTGCACCCTTTGTGGACCCGGTGTTTAATAGGGGAAACCGTGTTATCGGCACACGCTCCTATGGTTCGGACCCACAGCTCGTATACCGTATGGCAAAGGCATTCATAGAAGAGCACCGGAAGCTCGGCATATTGACGACGGCCAAACACTTTCCCGGTCACGGGATGACGAGATTTGACAGCCATCTGAGCGCTGGCAGTGTCGATACGACCAAAGACGAGTTGTACAGTGTACATCTGTACCCGTACCGGCGTTTGATTCAGGATAGAAAGCTCTCCGGTATCATGGTATCGCATATTACCTACGGTATGGCAGATCCGTTCTACCCCGCATCACTTTCCCAGTTTATAATTAAGGATTATCTGCGCGGTGAGATGGGGTTCAATAGTATCGTGGTCACAGATGATCTGGAGATGCAGGGGATTATGCACTACGCAGGGGATATAATAAAGGTATTCATCCTCGCCTTTAGAGCAGGAAACGATCTATTTCTTGTGTCTCATACAAAGGAGCTGCAGGAGACACTTATGAGGGAGGCAACCACACTCTTTGAGAATGGTATTCTCAGTGAGGAGGAGCTCGATGAAAAGGTGCTACGAATATTAAGGGCAAAAAAAAGATACCTCAACCGTTTTTACGCCACCCATGGTGGTACTCTCGTTCAGGAGAAACTTCTGGAGCAGGCGATACAGGAGAACGAGGAGGTCAGTTATCAGGGAATTGTTCTCGTATCTTCGAATGTCGACAGCTCCATACCAGCATATTTCAAAACTGCAGTACATGATAAAAAGAAAGGTCTGGTACTTGCTCCTACCAAGCCATTCGGCACTCGTGTAGGGAGGTACCTGCCCGGTTGGGATATCGTTGATATAGACTATTACCCGGACAGAACTTCGAACTATCAAAGAATCAAGGAGGTTCGAAAAAGTTTCAAGTCTTACGATGTAATCCTTCTCGGATTTGCGAACGAGAGACATATCCCCTGGGCACGGGCGTGCATTCAGGAGAAAATCCCTTTTGCGATACTTTCCTATGATAATCCCCATTACACTGTGAGATTTTCCCCACACGCCCTGTTCATTGTAACTTCATTTGGTCCTTACAATCCTGCAGCAACTGCACTCTTTAGAACGGTATTTGTTACAGGTAAGTTTTCGGCAAACTTTCCCTATAAGTTCTAGCTTGGGTGTGGAATTTTCAGTTTAATTTTTTTAAGGCGTCTTTCAATGTTTTTAAGTATTTTGCGATAAAGCCTGTTGAAATATTCAGTTTTCCTTACCTTGATGTACGCATCCCGTGCCCACATGCTATCAGGATATTCATCCAGCAGTTTTGAGAAGTACATGTCAGCACGTCTCAAATAGACAAGCGAAGCTGCAAAACGGCGCAGGTAGTACATATCATTCCTCGTTTCAACTTTACGGTCAATTCTCTTTATACCAGAGAGTGCCTTTGAATAATTAGTGAATCCCTGCTTGTAATAGGCGTATTCAATATCCCTGTGGAAACCCACCTCGTTTTCTCTCCTTACGAGCCCAGCCGCTCTATCCTCTTCGTTCGGATTGAATTCTTCGCTCCGATAACCATAATCACCGTTTCGCTCCAGATTTATAGTTTGACTAATTCGGGCATATGCCTCGTTGATCTGTATCATCTTCAGTTCCTGTAATTCCTTCTGTTCATCGGGAAAGAGATCGGGATGATTTTTCCGTACCAGCCTGTGGTATGCTTTTTTTATTTCAGACATTCCCAGACCAGGCTTAACGCCAAGTACCTCATAGTAGAAGCTGCTTATCTTCATACAAAAAGGTCTTCTCTCCAAGGGTTACCTGAAATACTAGACAATCAGGATAAACATAGTTTTAATCATAAAAAAAATCTACGGTTAATTTATCCGAATGTACTGTTGAACAGGACTCCAGGTAAAAGAGTTGATTCTTTGGGACACCCGTATTATCCATAATCTATGCTGATAAAGTATATACCTAATGTGGAAAAGGAATTTCATGAATAGTGATGCATTGCCGCCCTATATCTCCACCGGCGACCCGGGCTCATTTGCAAGGAGAACGCTGCAGAGCAGAAAGCCGGCGATAATCGATAAGGTACTTAATGCGAATGACTTCACCCATAAACAACGGGATGCTCTCCTTGTACTGAAGGAAGAATTGAATCATGGTGTTATATCCGACCCCTTTGATGTTTCTCCCTTCAAATTTGATGCGATGGAACCAGGTTCAGTCTATATGTGGAAAAATGAAGCTTCCCGATATATTGGGAGATCCTGGTTGAACACTCCCTTCTACTTTGCTGAGGCGCTCTTTTACATGAGAATAATACTCGATATCGGCTATTTTGATCCTCAATCATCCTTTTACCTGAAAGACCCCTATGCAGGATTCAAGGAGAGGGAGCTTTATTCAGAGAATGGCGGTCTCGAGATAGGCAGGACGTTGGTCCGAATGATAGACCAAATTAGAGACCCAATACGGGAAATAGTTACCATTTTTCATAATTCTTTATGGGGGAACCGGGTGGATTTAAGTCTTTTTTCTATCGCGGAACGCTTGAGGGATAGAGTGCTGACAGAGGAGGGTGATAACCTCCTTATCGATCATTCGGCAGAGCTTGGAGAACTTATAGATAGTGCAAACCGTATCGATTTCATCCTGGACAATACCGGGCAGGAGCTCGTCAACGATTTAATTGCCGTCTGGTACCTTCTTTCGTCAGCTCCCGGGCGGGAGGTCCATCTTCATGCAAAGAAGTACCCCTTCTATGTTTCAGATGCAATGATCCGTGATATCGAGATTACAATCGGTGCACTAATCGAAGACCCGAATGAAAAACTCTCCGCCATAGGAAGTGACCTGCATTCATTGCATGAAACAAAAAAACTCCTGTTCCATGACCATTTTTTTTGGAATGGTCCCCTTCATTACATCGATTTCCCCGAAGAAATAGTGGCTGACCTATCACACTCAGACCTAGTCTTACTCAAGGGCGACATCAATTACCGGAGAGTGGTATCAGACAGAAAGTGGAAAACCTCTGAGAATCTCGAGAAAATTGCATCCTACTTTCCAGCCAATTTTGGATTGCTCCGGACCATGAAAAGCGAGTGCGTCGTTGATATTGATGCTGAAAGTGTAGCGAAACTCTTTAAGGAAGATTCAGAGTGGATGGTCAACGGCGAGCGGGGGATAATCAGGGTGGTAAAAAAGCAATAGAGATCGTTGTTGCCGCAATCGCACCTATAGCCAATCCTTAAAACAATGCTAAAATCATTTTTTGCAAATTGAGATACAACAATTTATAGAAAAATTTCCTCTTTTTTTAATTAAACTGCATAATATGGCTTGACATATAATACTTTTTATGTATTATAATTGGGGTATAATTAATTAAATAATGTCAGTTATATTAAATATATTAGATTTATAAATCTTATATATTTAATATTAATTGATATTTATTTAACAATCTTTCATTTTTACAATTCCTCTTTAACGAACGATTTTAAAGAATGAATAACCAAGGGTATGTAGCAGCATGACATTAGCTTAAGGAGAAAAAATTGAAACGCAATGCCAGTAGGAAAAAATATTTTATCTACTTATTAACTGGACCAGTTATTCTGTTGTTCTTTTACCTCTTTACACCAGAAATTGGAGCTGCGCTCGACTTTCAGGGAAGAATTGATACACGCTATCAGTTGCAGACAGGTGACAATGCAACAGACCATGATATATATCAATACCACTATCTTGGTCTCTATTTTTCGGAAAAGATAGACTTTCAGTGGTATGGAGGAGCACGTAAAGATTTAAATGGTACGGAGAGTACCGTACCCGCTAATGTGGATGAAGAAGAAAAAACAGACATTGCATTCCGCGGTCTTCCTGATGCAGCAAATAAGGATCAAACTCTCGAATACAGAATATATTCGGCCTATTTGAGATATAATACAGAAAAATACGGAGGACTTATCGGTCGGTACAATCCCTACGAATATGACTTCTCTCAATTCGACGGCGTAATGCTCTGGGGACTGCCCTTTGATTGGTTACGAGTTGAGGGCTTCGGTGGAAAGCCATGGCACTATAACTATATTGATAATTTTGAATATTACTGGGGTGAAGGTGAATTTATTCTTGGGGCAGGAACGGATTTTTTATTTCCCCATAGGGGATTGAACGTTTCGCTTCGTTATTTGTTTCTCAAAGAACTGACCCAAACCAATACACTCCTTGGTGAACCGCAGGATGATTTCCTTTCCAGTGATCATGTTACCAAAGCGAGGATCAACTATTATTTTTCCTATTGGTTGAGAGCTGGTTTTAAAACTTCTCTTCTTGACACTGACCTGCGGAACATAAACTTTTGGCTTACCGGTGACATCGAAAAGTATCTGCTCAACTATTACTTTGAGTATTATATGCAGTTAATTGATATTTCTGATATCGGAGACAGCCTGACGCAGTTTTCATCTGTGCTGACAGCCAGCCACCCATACCTGCGTGCAACGGCAAATCTTTCGAAAAGTTTAGCCGACCTATTTCGTTTGACGGAAACGGCAAATGATGTGCTAT
>CAYFYU010000004.1:0-14251 GCA_964347455.1 uncultured Spirochaetota bacterium
TTGCAGGACCATTCATCAGCAATTTATGATGAGATGATCCACGATATGGAATGCATGCTCTGGTATACGGGATGGCGGGTAAAAAAGGTCTATGCCCAAACAAAGAATGTGAGGGGGATGAAAAAACCCGATGTCTGCTGGGCCATTTTCACCTTTGAAAACGGCTCAATAGCAACCCTGGAGGCGAACTGGTACCTGCCGGCAAATACCCCGTATCTCATCGACTCTCAGATGGAGATTCATGGTACTGAAGGAATGATCTATATCGATCTCTCGGATCAGGGGCTGCGGGTCAATGATAAAAACGGATGGCGATTCCCCGATACTTCCTGGTGGCCGGAAAAGTTAGGGAGAGTTGAAGGAGCTCTGGGGGATGAGATCAGATACTTTGCAGACGGTGTTATGCTGGGGGAGATGCCTGAGGGGCTGGGAGACCCTCAGCGAGCACGGGATTCACTTGAAATAGTCATGGCCGCTGAAAAGTCGGCTGAATCTGGTAAAGTTGTTGAGCTTTAGGGAGGAATACCCATGCGTGTTATTGATATATCCGGTTCGATCTATACCGGCATGTGGAGTTATGCTGATTATTACCCTGATTTCAAACTTTCTTCTGTTGAGTTCGAGTTTGGTGGTGAGAAGTATTCGGTCGATGTGTTTGAAGGAATGCACGCGCAGACCGGGACCTATATCGAATCACCGGAGGTTTTTTCGGAGAGTGGGAAAACCGGAGGTCTGAGTGAAACTGTGCCGATTGAAAAATTGTTCATGATCGATACATACGTGTATCAAATACCCCATGATGAACTTAAACAGAAGGATGGTCGGCCATATGTTTCTTTAGGCGATCTGCAGAAGGCGGAGAGGGGAAACATACCTCAGGGAGCGGCGATACTGGTGGGAACAGGATACGGGAGGAACTGGAAAAAGTCCGACTACATTGAAAAGTCCTGGTTTTTCAAAAAAGATGCACTGTACTATCTGATCGACAAAAAACCTTTTATGCTGGGGGGAGATTCTCCGGTATGGGAAAATGCGGTTCATCCTGAGGGCGCTTTTGAACGATTTTATAAATCAGGTATCCTCCTCTTTGCACCTTGCGTTAATCTTGAAAGGATCAAAGGGTTTAAAGTAAAACTCACTGCTCTACCGTTGCATATCTTAAAAACGGGCGTATGCCCCGTACGAGCAGTTGTTGTAGAAGAGTAAGAGCTGCATTGAAATGTGGAAGTAGACTAATTTGTAATACATGGAGAGCCACCTTCGGAGAGGGTGGCTCCATTAGTTAGACGAGGGTATGGGTGGTGAAAGTTATTGATATTTCCGGACCAATTTATGAAGGGATGTGGAACTATCCCAAACCTTTAGCAAGGTTGTTGAAGGATTTCAAACTTTCATCGGTTAGATTTGAGCACGGCGGTGCTAAGTACTCTGTGGATGTTTTTAAAAATATGAAGGCACAGACCGGAACCTATATTGAATCTCCAGGCCGATATTTAGGTGAAAATCCATATACAGTTGATGAAATCCCGATTGAAAAACTATTATTAATGGATACCTCTGTACTGTTTATACCCTATGAAGAGTTGGGTATACAGAATGGGAAGCGTTTCGTTTCATTTCGCGATTTAGAGAATGCTGAAAAAGAGCCAATTCCAGAGGGATCGGCGATACTGGTTGGGACGGGGTATGGAAGATGTTGGGATAGAACGGATTTTTTTACCCGCTCATGGTTTTTCAAATTGGATGCAATGGAGTATTTGATAGAAAAAAAGCCCTTCCTATTGGGAACCGATTCTGCAGAGTGGGAAAACCCACACAACCCGGAAGGAATCTTCCCAGTTTTTTTTCCGGCAAATATTCTTATTCTTGCATCATGCATAAATCTGGAACGTATTGAGCGTTTCAACGTAAAGCTCACGGTTTTACCCTTAAAAGTTACGGGATCTTATATCTGTCCTGTTCGGGCGATTGTAACAGTGCACTGAGAATAGTGGGACCAATGATCCATGAATCTGAGTAATTTATTCAGTCCAATCAAGCTCGATAAACTCGAGCTGAGAAACCGAATAGTCCTCTCGCCAATGGGCATTGGCGCATACAATGACGATGAGACCGTCCCTGAGGAGTACGTCTCATTTATTAAAGCCAGAGTGCAGGATACAGGTTTAATTGTTACAACAGGTGTCCGAGTGTCGGCAAAGTACAGTTCATTTAAGTTCATGGGATGCTATGACGATTCACAGATACCTGGTCTTCGGAAACTGTCAGACGTAGCTCATAGAGCCGGGGCAAAGATATTTTTACAGATACTGGAACTTGGAGGCGCCGATGAAGTGAGCGCCTATGTCCCTTCTGTGGACGCTCCCCCTTACAGAGTGGAATGGCAGGGTGAGAATCCACCGGTTGAGTTAAAAAAAGCACAAATAGAGGAAATTAGTGATTCGTTTATCCAAGCTGCTCGCCGGGCTCAGGAGGCCGGCTTCGATGGTGTTGAATTAGACGGGGCAGAGAATTTTCTCATATCCGATTTCATTTGCCCAGCTCTAAATCTCAGAACCGATGAATATGGCGGCAGTTTTGAAAATAGGATGCGATTTCCGGTAGAAGTGGTACAGGGCATAAAGAGGGTATGTGGGAGTGATTTTGCCGTTGGCTTTAAATTCAACGCTTACTACGATCTTCCCGACGGTATCGGTCTAAAGCTGGGTGTTAAGATTGCACAGAGAATGGCGTGGGCAGGAGTATGCTACATCCATGAATGGTCTTTTGCCAAACTCGATAAACCGATGTCGTTGTTCAAATATCCGCCCATGCCAAATTTGTATCAACCGCGAAATACGACTGTTTCCATAGCCAAGTATTTGAAATCCCATTTGTCATCTGTTCCCGTTATTGCTGTTGGGGGTATTGGAAGGCCTGAAGAAGCGGACCGTATGATCGGGGAGGGCAAGTCGGATATGGTTGCAATTGGAAGGGCATTCATAGCGGATCAGCAGTGGGCATACAAGGCAAAGAGGGGCTTGAGGATCAGACCCTGTATCAGATGTCATGTTTGCCATCACGAGGTGGCCCAGCTCGGTAATCTTATTGTGTGCTCGGTAAATCCAGATGTCCTAGGGTTGAAAAAGACGAAAAAAACCAAAGCACCGTTGAGCGTAATGGTCGTTGGGGCCGGTCCGGGAGGGATCACTGCTGCACTTGCAGCTTCGGAGCACGGTCACAAAGTGACCCTGTATGAAAAGGATGTTGTTATAGGAGGCAAGCTCATAGCGGGAAGTGCCCCGGATTTCAAAATTGAATATGACAGTTTGCTCCAATACTTGAGAGATGAGATAAACCAAAGCAGTGTGAAGCTTGTATTAAATAAAACTGTTACACCTGCGTACGTCATGGAGAAGTCGCCCGAAATTCTTGTCGTAGCGATTGGTGCCGAGCCCGTTGATCCTGGTATTGGGGATATTACAAAGAACAACATCCTGTATGCAACGGATGCTCTTACACATGCAAGGGCGTTAAAGGGCAAAAGGATCGTTGTTATCGGCGGCGGAGATGTCGGTTGTGAGACGGCTCTTCTTCTTTCGCGAATGGGGAATAAAGTATCGATAATCGAAGCGCTGCCATCGCTGATGGAAAATGAGGAGATAAAATACAATACGGTTGTGCTCGAAGATATGCTGCACAAAGAAGATATTCAGCTGTACACCGGTACCGTTCTCGTGGGTATAGAGGAAAAATCTGTCAGGATAAAAGCTCAGCAGAATGGTGAAAAAAAACTCGAAGCAGATATTGTTGTTATTTCAACTGGATGGACGTCAACACCAGGGATTGTAAGAGATTTGAGAGCAGCCTGTGAAAACTCTCATGCCATCGGCGATTGTGTAAACCCCCGAAGACTCAGGCAGGCCATCCAGGAGGGATACAGTATTGGCTGTTCGGTGTAGAGTTAAATGCTATTGACAAAGGTATGGTTTTACCCTATTCTGTCGTGGAAGGTAAAGATATCTTACCAATTTCAATAAACGATGAGGCTTTGACTGGAGGGGTACGGTTTGAAAGCCGGCAGTAGAAATCGAAAAATAACCAAGTCGCAGGTAGAGCAGGTGCATGAATATGCTTTGAGGCTCCTTGAAGAGGTCGGTTGCACAGTGCTCTGCGAAGAGGCACTCGATATTTTGGACCGTACTGACAGTAGTGTCCAGAAGGGAGGCCGGGTGAGAATCCCCCGCACTCTCGTTCAGGATGCACTCGAGAGAGCGCCGAAAGAGATTGAGGTATTCAACAGAGAAGGCGAATCAGCAATGGTGCTGAAGGGTTGGAATTGTTATTACGGCACCGGGTCCGACTGCGTCAACACCATTGACCTCACCAGCGGTTTTCGGAGAATGTGCACAAAGAGTGATGTAGAGAAGCTTGCGAGTTTTTGCGATGCTCTTCCCAATATCGATTTTGTCATGTCTTTCGGTATAGCACACGATGCACCCCAGGGTGGTAACTTTGTCCATCAGTATGAAGCAATGTTACTCAATACCCATAAGCCCATCATCGTAACAGGTCATGGAAAAAATGACATGCGCACGATGATTGAGATGGCAGCTGCAGCAGTGGGAGGCGTGGAGAACCTGCGTGCAAGACCACCCATGATACTCTACACTGAGCCGCTGTCACCACTTGTACATACGGACATGGGTGTGAGCAAGGGGCTCCTGTGCTGTGAATATGAAGTACCCTTTATTTACATTGGAAGCCCATACATGGGTGCTACGGCACCAGCAACGCTCGAGGGTATTCTGGTACAGGCGGTGGCTGAATCCCTGTCCGGTCTGGTAATTTTTCAGAATAAACGTCCCGGAGCCAAGTTTATTTTCGGCGGTGATGCAACAGTCATGGACATGCAAACAACAATATTTTCCTACGGAGCGCCAGAACTGAACATCCTCAATGCCTGCCTCGCCGATATGGCGCATTTTTATCAGCTTCCCTTTTTCTGCATCGCCGGTTCTACCGATTCCAAAATCCTCGATGCTCAGGCCGGGCTTGAGTACGGCATGTCTATATACGAGGCTACGCTAAATGGGTGCAATATCATTCATGATTGTGGATACCTTGAGTCAGGGCTTACCTCCTCCTTTGAGTCGGTTTTGCTTTCCGATGAGATAATCGGTATGGTAAAATACATGCTGCAGCCTTTACAGTTCAATAAAGAAACGGTTCCCCTTGAAGTTATGAAAAGGGTCGGTCCAGGTGGGAATTTTCTCATGGAGGATCATACGGCTAGTAACTTTAAAAAGAAGTTCTGGTTTCCGCGATATCTGGACAGGAAGGTGTGGGATGGGTGGGAAAGAGCCGGATCCATGGATATACGGCAGGTGTTGAATGAAAGGGCGCGGGATATAGTGGAATCGCACAGACCAAAAAATCTTTCCGAAAAAATTGTACAGCAAATTAAGGCTGTTGTGAAAAGACACAAACCCGATGTTGGGTGATGTCCCTGCGCCCCACAATCCTAAAATGCTGAGGGGCGGGGGAAAAACTTGGACGGCAAAAGGAAAATGTAATGCGTGTAAATTATCAGGAAAACGTTACACCTCAATATCGCGTTCTCAGTGACGATCAGATTGAGGAAGTAGTAAGTACAAGCATGGAGATACTCGATCGGATCGGGGTACGTATAGAGGATGAGGAAGGAGCAAGGCTACTCACTAAAAATGGAGGGTACAGTAAGGATGGAAAGGTGGTTAAAATTCCCCCGTCCATGGTTAAGCGGGCGCTAACCAGCGCACCGGGACGTATCGTACTGGCCGGACGGAACGGAAACAGAGAAATGGTTTTGGAAAAGGATCACATTTATTTTGGTACCGGTTCTGACCTGCCCTTTTTTATCGATCCTGCAACAGGAGAGAGGCGCAGAACAGTTTTCAACGATGTGCTCAACGCAGCACGAGTAACAGATGCGCTGCCCAACATTGACTTTTTCATGTCCCTCGGATTGGTTTCAGATGTAGCACCGGACCATTATGACAGGCATCAGTTTCTCGCAATGCTGATGGGTACTACAAAACCGTACATCGTTACCTCTGTTGACGGACAGGGTTTGAAAGACCAGTATGAAATGGCGTCAATGGTTGTTGGCGGAAGTGATGAAATGAGACAGAATCCGATTTTTGGTATATACGCTGAGCCAATTTCACCACTGGTACATCCTAAACCAGCGGTGGAGAAGGTACTCGTTTCTGCAGAACAGGGGATACCCCTGGTCTTTGTTCCAGCACCAAGCGCTGGTGGTACAGCTCCAGTTACAATGGCTGGTATACTAGCGGAAGGGCTGGCCGATACGCTTGCTGGACTTGTTTTATCTCAGGTAAAGGGTCCAGGAACAGGATTCGTTATGGGCGGCGTTTTTACCAGCCTCGATATGAGAACCATGATTTTCACCTACGGGTCTCCGGAACTGCTCTTACTCGATGCAGCGTTGAGTGATATAGGCAAGTATTTAAGAATTCCCGTATTTTCCACCTCCGGATGTACCGATTCGAAGGTCTTCGATCAGCAGGCTGGACTCGAAGCGGGGCTTTCGATCCTCATGGCAGCACAATCAGGTGCTAGTTTGATTCACGACAACGGATACATAGAGTCAGGGCTTACGGGCTCCCTTGAGATGCTCGTACTGTCAGATGAAACGATCTCCATGGTAAAGAGGATCATGCGCGGTATTCAGGTAACCCGGGAGACCCTCGCACTCAATGCTGTTGAGAGAGTCGGTATAGGGGGGAATTTTCTTCAGGATTCTCATACCCTCGATCACTTCAGAGATGAAGTGTGGTCACCCACAGTACTGGACAGGCAGATGTTCGAAAGCTGGAAGAACAGTGGATCGAAGACACTGGGAGACCGATGCAGGGAAAAGGTCATTGGGATACTGGAAGAACATCAACCCGAACCGATGCTCGATGACAAGCTCGTTGCTGAACTGAAGGGTTTTATCCGGAAGATCGAAGGTAATTAGCCGTTTTAATGAAATGTTTGAAAATCATGAGTTCATGACTCATCAATATATCGAAGTTACTGTTGATTTCCTTATATATATTGGTGCAAGATGTAATTTGTTTGCTAAAACTAATGAGCCAGAGTAATGGAGGAATACTTATGGGAAACGAATTATACGGATATGCTGGAAGGCAGTTGAGAATATCGCTCAAAACGGGAGAGGCGAAGGTGGAACAGATCGATCCCGGCGTATTGAGAAAGTATCTTGGTGGCGCAGGTTATGGTGCACGGGTGCTGTATGATGAGCTCTCCCCGGGAATCGATCCGCTTTCGCCGGCAAATAAGCTCATGTTTGTCACCTCACCATTAACGGCAAACAGTATTCCCGGAGGTGGAAGTATCATACTCTGTTTCAAATCTCCGCTGACCAATGCATGGGGAGAATCGCGGTGTGGGGGAGACTTTGGTCCTGATCTGAAGAGAGCAAGATTCGATGCACTCATAATAGAGGATAGGGCGATCGAACCTGTATACATCGTCATCATGGACGACAAGGTTGAGATAAGATCTGCCGAACATCTACGGGGCGAAAAGGTCATGGAAAAAATAAACATGATCCGTAAGGAATTAAAGGATGAAGAAATTTCCGTGATGTGTATAGGACCTGCTGGCGAGAAACTGGTAAAGATATCGACCGTCATGTTTGAGCAACGTGCGGCGGGAAGATGCGGTACTGGCGCCGTCATGGGATCGAAGAATCTCCTTGGTATAGCGGTAAAAGGTTCGGGTAAGCTCAAATCCGCCGATCCGGAGAAACTGAAGGAGGTTGTAAAGAGTGCAATAAAGATACTTCGGGAAAACGAAACAGCCCAGGGTTTCAAGGAGCACGGGACAACAGGAGATATGGTACCAAACGATGCTGCCGGTGACTGGCCGACAAAGAACTGGCAGTCCAATAACTGGGGAAAAGCGGAACAGATCTACGATCAATTCTACAACACTTACCTATTGAGAAATCATGGATGCTATAGGGGATGTCCCATCGCATGCGGCCGTATAGCAGAAGTTAAGGAGGGAAAGTATAAGACTCCGGTGCATGAGGGGTCCGAATACGAATCTCTTTCGGCATTCACTGCATTTGTCTTCAACGAAAACCTCGAAGCAGCGATCCATGCCACCTATTTATGCAATGAATATGGAATTGATACCATTTCAGCTGGGGGTATCATTGCCTTTGCAATGGAGTGCTACGAGCATGGCATAATTACGGAGGAGAGTACGGGAGGTCTGGATCTCAGCTGGGGGAACCCGGATGCCCTATCCCAGCTGGTAAGGATGATATCGCTGAGAGAGGGAATCGGTGATATCCTTGCAGAGGGAGTCAAGTTGGCAGCGGAGAAACTAGGTAAAGGCGCAGAACGGTATGCTATTCACGGAAAGGGGCTCGAGGCTCCGGCTCATGATGCGAGATCAGGAAAGGTGCTCGGCGTTGCTTACGGAACTGCGAACAGGGGAATGTGTCATATCCACCCTCTGGAGGGGATGGTTTACGATTCTGGAAAGTTCGACTGGGGTCTCATGAAATACGGTATTCCCGATCCTAATACTGTAGAACGCTGGGATGAGAAGGGAAAGGGAAGCATCGTCAAAATTCTCCAGGACGGTCTGGTGGTACCCGACATATTGAACACCTGTAAATTTTTCATGTACTCAGGTCTCTATGTAGATCATCTTGCAGATATGCTTTCGGCCGTTACAGGCTGGGAAATCGATGGATGGGAATTGTTGGAGGTAGGGGAGAGGGTTATCAATCTTCAGCGGCTCTTTAATATACGGGAAGGTTTCAGCCGCAAGGACGATATACTTCATGAAAGACAGAAGCTGAAACCGGCATTCGGGATATATGAAAACGAGGAGCAATGCGCAATCAAGGATTTCGATGGCATGATCGATGATTTCTACCAAGCGAGGGGATGGGATCTGAAAACTGGAATACCGAAGCCTGAAAAACTACGTGAGCTGGGGCTCGAAACTGATTTAACTTGAATTGTAATGATTGAGCTGGGACCAGAAGCTTATACAAAAATTTGAGGTTGGAGCTATGAAAGTAAAGGTTAAGCTCTATACAATACTGAAGAAATATGGGGAGGGAAAAATCAGGGATGATGATACCCTCACCATCCAGGACAACTTAACACTCGAAGGTCTCGCGTTGCATCTCAATATTCCTGCAAAAATTGGAAAGGTGTTTCTCGTAAATGGATATCCAAAGCAGAGAGAGCATGTCTTGCAAGAAGGTGATGAGGTTAAGATTCTTTCATTTATCGGAGGCGGCTGACCGAGTCGAAGAGTAAACCGGGAGCATCATCTAAAGGAGAGATTGCCCTATGATAAAAGAGGTTTTAATGAGTAAGCTTGGACTCACGATGGAAACTGGAACTATCGTAAGCTGGCTGAAAAGCGAAGGTGACATGGTTCAAAAGGGTGAGCCACTCTTCGAAGTGGAAACCGACAAAGCCACGCAGGTCATAAACTCGTTTCACACCGGGTATCTGAAGAAAATTCTGGTACCCGAAGGCGAGGAAGTTCCCGTTAAGACAACTATAGCCTATATCGGTGAAAAGGATGACACGATCCCCACTGTTACTCGAAAGAGCGAGGAGCAGAAAGCTCAGCCGGTTACCACTGAGACAAGAGTTAGGGATAGAGCAGTTGGTAAAAAGGGAAGGATCAATGCATCACCTCTGGCCAAACGTCTCGCCGCGGAATTAGGCATCGATTTAACGATGCTAGAGGGGAGCGGTCCCGACGGGAGAATCGGAAAGGAGGACGTGCTTGCTGCGAAAACGCAGATGAAAGGAACGCAGGCAGCAAAGGCTCAGGAGAAAAGAGAAGAGCCTGCTGAAAAAATTAAAGTTTCCTCACGGGAACGTTTAACTGGAATAAGGAAGATAGTTGCCCAACGAATGAAGAGGAGCTACACCGAGGCCCCCCATATACATCTGGAGCTGTGGGCTGATATGACTGCGGCTTCCAGGCTTCGTGATAGGATGAATAAGGGTCCCTCGGCGAAAGTTCATGTTACCTACACTGACATAGTCGCATTGGCTGCTGCAAAGACACTCAGAAAAAACATGAGGCTGAATGCGAGTCTTCAGGACGAAAACGTCGTTATTTTTGATGACATTAATATTGGTGTAGCCGTAGCAACCGATAGAGGTCTCGTAGTGGTTGTTGTAAAGGATGCAGACAGACTGAGGCTTTCCGATTTATCCCTTAAAAGGCAGGATCTCGTAGAACGAACCAAATCGGGCAAACAGACACCCGAAGATCTAAGCGGTGGAACCTTTACCATTACAAACCTCGGAATGTTCGGCATCGTATCCTTCAAGCCCATCATAAATACCGACCAGACGGCAATACTGGCTATGGGGAGAATAAATGATACCGTTGTTGCTGACGGGCCGAACAACCTCCGGGTGAAACCATTAATGAACCTGTCTCTCGGCTGTGACCACCGGGTTGTTGATGGAGCCGATGGCGCAAAATTTTTATCCGAACTGAAAGAGATGCTCGAAAAACTAGAAGAAGGTACAGATGCAAAAATTTCCTCTGCAAAAACCAGCACCGGATTTTGAGAGCTTGCAGTACGTATTGTCGGGAAGAAAAAATCCGGATAAGGTATTGTTCTGTGAAATGCTCATCGATGAGGAGATCAAGAAGTCGATAATAGAAAATTATTTCAACGAGGAAAATTATCCGCCGACCGTAACGTTTGGGGGAAGCGATGGAAGCGACACAGGGGATGGTGATGACTACCGGGAAAAAAAAGAGGCATCCCAAAGGTACTATCGCCAACTCATCGATTTCTATCACCGTATGGGGTACAGTTTTGTCGCCGATTACGAATTCCTGGTAAACTTTCAGTCATTTAATACTGTTTCACGGATTGGGAAGGACCCCGATACATCAGAATTCCCGCGAAGTGAGCGGCACTGGGCCCAGGAGGGAAGAGGTGTTATACAGTCATGGGCTGATTTTGAACATTTTCCATGGAATAAGGCACGGGAGTTGGTGGAGCGCTACGGTGATCATCTGGAATTTCTGTCGAGAAACCTCCCGGATGGCATGAAACTCGCAGTGGTTGGATCGGTTCTCGAGCAGGTGATGGAATGGATACTCGGATATGAAGGCGTTTTCTATAATATTTATGATGACTCTGAGTTCGTGGAAACCGTTTTCAATGAAGTGGGTCAACTCGTATTTGATCTGTACACCATTGCGGCTCCCATGAATGGCGTCGGTGTAATATGGCACGGTGACGATATTGGTTATAACAAAGCCACACTTCTTTCGCCGAAACATCTTAAAAAGTGGATTTTTCCCTGGTTTAAAAAGTACGCAAGTCTTGCACACCAAAACAACAAACCAATTTGGTATCATGCATGCGGAAACAAAGACGAGGTCATGGAAGTGTTTACCAAAGAGATAGGATTCGATGCTCTTCATTCCTTCGAGGATTCGAGCAATCCGATTACAAGTTACAAGTCTATGTATGGGGATAGAATTGCACTTTTGGGAGGTGTGGATGTAGATAAGCTTACGAGGATGAATGAGGGGGAACTGCGAAAATACGTGAGGAATATACTCCAGATATGTATGCCGAGTGGTCGATTTGCACTCGGGTCAGGCAACTCAGTGTGTAGCTACATCCCCGTGCAAAATTACCTCATAATGCTGGACGAGGGAATAAATTTCAGGTAACAAGGAGAAAGGTTTATGAAGGTTATCGATATTACGGGCCCCATGTACAATGGCATGTGGTATTTCGGTGAACCCTGGCCCCGTTTTAACTTCAAGACGAGGTACCATCGGTTGGAAGCGGTCGGGATAACGGCAATGATCGAAGATTTCGAGGGGATGGGCGGCCACACCGGTCTGCATATCGAGACATCTGCCACCGGTATCGGATACGATCGTTCCTACCCCCTAAGCGATGTACCGGTCGAAAAACTCGTTATGGTTGATGCCTATGTACTTCAGATTCCCCATGATAAGCTTCCAATAAAGGATGGGAAGCCTTTCATATCGCTCGAGGACATCAAAAAGGCAGAAAAGGAACAGATACCTGAAGGAGCAGTTGTTCTCATCGGCACTGGTTACGGTAAAAATTGGGATAAGGAGGATTACCTGTCAAAATCGTGGTTCATCAAGAGGGATGCCATGTTCTATATTATCGATAAAAAACCCCTGCTCCTCGGCGTGGATGCAACTGATTTTGAAAACTGGGTCAACCCGGAAAGATTCTTCGAGCGATTCTTCAACTCAGACATCCTACTCATGGCTCCCTGCATAAATCTAGAGAAAGTGAGTAAGTTCAAAGTAAAATTCATTGCTCTGCCATTGAAAATAAAGGGCGCAGCCATATGTCCTACAAGAGCCGTTATTATTGAAGATTAAAGCTCACTGGGTTTGATGATAATTTCCTTTATCCTGGTCCGGAAAAAGTGTTGAGAGTGAGCCGGGCTTATCACCACAGCTGTGTCAGCACCCTTTCCGGTACCGCCAAGGGCAATAACGTCATTTTCAGGTTTCACAAGTCCCGCATCTACCGCCATTGTGCTGATCTCGGCACAAACCTTTACCCCTTCACCTAACATACGGAGTGTGGTTGCTACAATTTCTGAGGGGTAGACGCCTCCAAATTGATTGCGAAGCGAACGGTCAATACCAGCCATGAGATGGGTCGTCGTCAATAGTTTGATGCCCTTCTGTGTGAGTCTCCTGCGCATTTCAGGAGACATCTCGTCTTCACCAGGATTATGGAACCCGATCTGATGAGTCACGCAGACTACATCAAGTCCGCAGTCGATAAGCTTTGCTGCAGTCTTTCCCGTACATGATGCTACAATTATCGTTTTAATTCCGAGATCTCTTGCCCTTGCCAGAGCCATCCGGACGACACTGTCCGTATTTGTTTTAGGCTTCATATTGATTTCCTCTTCCTCATCCCATAATGTCATGAGGAAAATATAAGTGTACTTATCGGGCCCATTTATACCCTTCGTCGAGCATTATCAAGTAGTTTTGTACTGGTACGAAGTTACAGATGGAATTTCCTGAGCCGAATATGTATCTTCCGTTGGTCATGCAAACATCCAGAATGCTCTGTACATAGCCCCGGAGGTTCTCTTCGTCCATCCTCGTCAGTTTGTCGATATCCACACCTCCTATGAGACCGATACTCTCACCATACCTCTTTTTGAATTCTGTTACCGGACTGCATCCATCCTCAAAAGCGTGAAGCGCGTCAATGTTCACATAATCTATAAGATCATTCATGATACCGTACTTGTTTCCGCAGCAGTGGTACCAGAATGGTTTGTTTGCGCGATGTGCAATCTCTCCATACTTTTTGAACCAGGGAAAGACCCATTTCCTCAGATGTGCAGGAGAGAGAAGGGTTGAGGTCTTGAAACCCAAGTCATCTCCATGCCAGATAACACCAACCCCCTCAATTGATGCGGCAATGACGTAGGATTCGTAGATAAGCTGACCGTAGGTATCAAAAACTGCTTTAACCAAATCTGGTTCGTCATGGACTGCATAGAACAATCCCTCGTACCCTAAGAGCCACTCCATAACCGGCTCGTAGAGCGCAGCCATTGAGGCGATTTTCATTCCCTCAGGAAGATGCCCGCTCAAAAACTCCAGATGCTCACCGTAATCTGAGAGCATTTTTTTTGCCTTTTCCCAGGGAAATTGCTTGAAATCCTCCCAGGAGCGAATCATACCTCTGCCCTCCTGTGCCCAATACCGTTCGCCCCTTGAAAGTGGAGCTGTATCCTGCCCAACTCTCGAGACTCTATTGAGAGAGGAGAAGTTGAGGTAAAACTCGAGATCAGGAATGAAGTGGTAACCCATCCTATAATAGAAATTCACAAGATGAAGGTGGTAATTCCGGTAGGCAGTTTGAAACTCCTCCGAATCTCTCTTTGCACTATCCTCGCCGTTACTCCCAAACCTCTGCGCAACTGGAGGAGGATAATTTATCTCATGGAAGTAATGTTCAATTATGTATTTTTTTACCTCTTCATCTATGAGTAGTTCAGCTGCAATTACTCCCTGGGGAACCTTATTGCCGCTGAGCACATGAACAAGGTTATCGAAATCGGGTTTTGGATTGTATTCTCCCCTGAGGTATCCATAGCTGAACCTGAAATTTATTCCCATCTTTTCATTGATCGGTTTCAAGGTAAAGAGGTTG
>CAYFYU010000004.1:14261-48623 GCA_964347455.1 uncultured Spirochaetota bacterium
TTTTTACAGGTATTTCAAGCATGGCCGACTTTTGTATTCTATAAGTGGGCTCTATTTCTTCGATCCCGCAGGGCCCTTTCCACAGTAAAACTGATTCATTTTCAGTATCATTTTCTCCATAAGATCAAGCCTTACGGTCAGTTTGTACTCTTTATCAATGGGGCACTGAACACACAAACATTCATCCTCTTCGATTTCGCAGAGGGTATTTCCGCGTGCACAGAATAGCCCCTCCTGATTGTCTACCATACACTGATTGTAGGTCGAACAATCGTTGCAGATGCATTTATCATGGTTCTCTTTGGTATCAGGAACAATCATGGGCACTCCTCTGTAGTTAACATGTTTTCCAGGTGCATGTACAATTGCGTATTAGGTAAAGCAATCTTACCAATTTAGCAGAAAGATTTCAACTGTAATCTATGTGTTCTGATGGGGTACACTCTTTAAAGTAAAACCAAATGGAGGTGAAACAGCATGAAAAAAATTATTCTTATGATCATCTTTATCATTGTGGTGGTACCCGTGTGCCTTATGGCTGGCAAAAGGGAGGCCGAGGTTGAAGCTGAAAGAGAGGAAACCGCCGGGATGGAAGCCACAAAAGACGAGATAGATCCCTGGATCCTCGAGGTGCGAAAGCCATATATGAAGTATTTGGGCGAAATTCCTCCGGCGTTCAAGGGACCTAGTGGACAAACTGTAACCTGGTCAAAAGATGCTTTGGTGCTTACCCGGGCAGAGGTTGAAAAAATACGCTCGGGGAATTACAAAGTTGCCGTAGTCTGGCATGTTCTGACGGGAGATTACATTGCGGCATGGAGGCAGGGCATCATAGATGCATGTGAATATCTTGGATTGGAAATTGTTGCCGAGACCGACGCGAATTACGATCCCGGCAAACAGGCCTCCGATATTGAGACGGTCATTCTTCTTAAGCCGGATGTTATCATTTCGGTTCTTATAGAGCCGGTAACATCCGCAGCTGCGTTCAGGCCAGCAATTGACGCCGGTATAAAGCTTTCTTTTGTTTCAAACCAACCCGATGGCTACATTCATGGACAGGATTACATAGGCATTACAACGGCAAATGCACACGATAGGGGGCTTACAGCAGCTAAATTGGTCGGAGATCTCATTGGCCGAAATTCAAAAATTGCCCTGGTGACTTGGAGAGTGGCTTACTGGTTTACCCAGTATTCTGATGACCTGGTAAGAGATACTATCAGTGCACAATTTCCGAATATAACAGTCCTCGCCGACGAACAGTTTATCGAATGGGAAAAAGCTGGAGATGTTGCTGCGGCTATTATTCAGAGATTTCCAGAAGTAGAAGGATTTTACACCACCTATGTGTCATCGGCACTGCCCATAGCTTCTGCCTGTGTCGATGCGGGAAGATCCGATATTAAGGTTATCACGAATGACATCGATGAGCCCACACTGGTCAATATGGTGACAGGCGGCAATATCGTCGGTGCAGGGGAAGACATGACCTACAATATTGGTGTCGATGCCGTAATCCAGACAGCCTATGGAATTCTGGGTAAGGACGGACCCGAGTATGCGGTGGGCCCGATTATGCCTGTCACCAGAGAGAATGTAAGGGGGGCATGGGGTCTTACAAAGCGTATCCCTATTCCGCCGGCTCTGCGGCAGTCCCTGGTGGAAGCAGGATTGTAGGGAAAGAAATATCTGGAAATCATTTTATGCCGCAATCCCAATTGATGTAACTTTTTTCAATTTGGAATATTTCAGAGATCAGGGATGTCATACTTCTGGTGTATCTCCCTGATCTTCTTTTCTATCTCTTTAGGCAGCGGCTCGGGTGTATGGTCTTGCAGGATCTGCTCTACCTTCTCGTGTGCGCGATCGAAGAACGATTTTGAGCCGTTTTCAATCCACTTCTCGCGGCTGTACTTATCGATGATGCCGTCTCTTCTCGGGACATGTTCCTTTATGTACCATTTGAGTGTATGTTTCTGGTTCAGGAAATGTCCCATTCTGCGGTTGTTTTCAATTTTTTCAGACACCTCTGCAAGAACATCGAAAGCGAGAGTATCCTCATTAACATCGATACCTTCCACTATGCGCCGGGCAGATATCATCATTTCGTCCATCAGGAGGAGAAGCTCATTGTTGATCGCGTGTGTTTGATCCAGCCCATGGATGACTGTTGCCCTGTTTCCACCAAGAATTCTGGGAAGAAGTGAAAAGCTGAGCTCGTATGCTTCTTGAAGATCGAGCAGCTTCGAATCGGGTGATATTGGGGAGATTATGGGAATGCCCAGATAATTTTCCAGTTGACCAACCGCACCGGCCCACACATAATCGCCACGGGATGCGAGGCAGATTTGTGCGGTTCTCATATCGAACACCTCAAGAGGAACCACAAAAAGGAGGGGCAAACCCTCTCTGAGCAGCTGGACGATAACCAGGCCGCTGAGCAACTCGGCAATTTTCTGTGCGATATTCCCGGCAAAGGTTGCAGGACCGGTATCTCCCATAGGCGTTTCCACCGTTATGACTGGCTGTATGCCCCACCGTGCTGTGGATTTCAGCATATCGCATCCGTATTTATTCCAGGTCAATGGAGAGATCTCACAGAAAGCGACGGTCAGGGGCCTCTTTTTCAACTCCTCCTCTCCGCCCGCAAGCAGGGCGGCAAGTTCAAAAGTTGGCGGTATGGCAACCGGCTCAAAACTGGAAACGCATACGGGTTTTGTGGTATTACGAATGGCAAGCTCGTACTCACAGTAGGTGTACATTTTCTTGAATTCGGGCATGAGTGTACACATCCAGACACCGTCGATGCTGTCAAGAAAATCGGAAATTGTTACAAACTTTCTGATGTCATCCTTCGTCAGAACCCTGTAAATTTTTTTCAGTCCATCGTAGTAGTTCATCAGCACGTGAGATATCAGGTAGGGAACTTTCTGCTCAGCCCCTATGGCCATGTCTCTGGATGGTTTTCTACCGCACAGAGTGGTTGTTGTATGATGATTAGGCGTTGATTTGAGGCACCTTTGGATGAGTTTGGAGGGAATATACACGATGTTGTTCGGTGCCGTAGTGCATCCGTTTTTTTTTAACAGCTGAACAATTTCATTGTCTTCGATACTTACACCGATTTTTTCCAGAATTCCCAGAGCGGTCTCATAGATCCTGTCAAGCTCCTCTGTACTTAGTACTTCAAGTTTTGCCCTCATTTTCTAGGCTCCTTCGAAATATTTCTTTATGATATTGACGCCTTCGGTTGCAGTTGAGGCATAAAAATCGCAACCCACCTCCCGTGCCCAATCCTCATTAGTTGCAGCACCGCCGATGATTGTTTTTACCTTATCACGTATCCCGGCTTCCTTTAATCTTTCCTCTATTGCTTTCTGATTCGGACTCGTCGTTGTGAGCAGTGCTGAAGAGGCGACAATACGAGCATTCACCTCCTTGGCTTTCTGTACGAAATTGTCGGCCTTCTGATCGACCCCAATGTCGTGGACCTCAAAACCTGAGGTTTGGAGCAGGGTTTTGACGATGTCCTTTCCAATATTATGAATGTCTCCTTCAACGGTACCGATAACAACGACGCCCTTCGGCTTCAACGATCCCACTTTGCTCTGGAGGAGTTTTTTCTTTACGATATCCATCCCGCTCATGCATGCCTCGGCTGCTATCATGAGCTCCATAAGAAAGATCTCTTCCCTTCCGAATTTGTCTCCGATCTCGATGATCGCCTTTGAAAGCCCCTTATCCATAACGGTGATTGGGTCGATGCCATTCTCCAATGCCTCGATGACGCACTGTTTGACCGATTCCACTTCATAGTTCAATACTGCCTCATATATACTCTTTATGTGTTCCTCCATGGTACCTCCCCGGGAATAATTAAAGGAGAACAGCTTTCCATTCTAAATGAGATTTATGTAGAGGTCAAGTTGTTATACCATTGACAAAAAATACAACTATATGCTACTATCACTTAATGAGTATAGGGAGGAAATTATGGGAATAATTGATATATCGGGTCCGATCTATGATGGTATGTGGGATTACGGTGGTGAAATAAGACCTTTCAAACTGGGTAAAGTTTTGATGAGTTATGCAGGAGTTGAGTATGAAATTGACGCTTTAGAGAATCTGACTGCCCTTACCGGAACCTATTTTGAAGTACCGGGTGATGTCAGGGGTTATACAACGGCTGATGTTCCAATTGAGAAACTACACATGATCGACTCATATGTTCTGCAGATGCCCTATGAACACTTAAGAATAGTTGATAACAGGCCCTGTATTTTCAAAGAGGATATGGTCAGGGCAAAAAAGGGGGAGATACCAGAGGATTCAGGAATTATCTTGAGCACAGGTTATGGAAGGAATTGGAAGAAGAATGATTATCTAAAAAAATGTCCATTTTTAAAAAAGGAGGCTATGGACTATTTGATTGACCACAAGCCCTATATCGTTGCCTTCGATACACCGGCAGCAGAAAGTGATGTCAATCCTGAAAATGCGTTTGAACGATACTTCAGAGAAAACATACTGAGCGTGACTGCCTGCATAAATTTGGAGTTGATCAAGAAGTACAATGTCAAACTGACCGTCATGCCCTTGAATATACCGAAACTGGGCCTGGGCTGTCCCGCCAGAGCTATTGTCATTGAAGAGTAGAGTTTTACTGTACATTTCGTTTAATTTTCCCGCACAGCTTGCCGCACGTGTCTGGAGATCAGCCGGGAGAGACGACATAAGGATAGTAACACAGGGCGTTGATGTACCGATTCTCATGAAGCTCCTGACACCCGGAGAGAATATCTCGGCTGTTATTACCGACACTCCCTGTCCCATCGGTGTGAATCATTTATCTTTAGGTGCATAGGGTCTTCTCGGAAGGAGAGCACCGGAGAACACATTGACTCCCAGTGCCTGGTATACTCCTGATAATCTGATGGAGCTCTGGGATCTGTCTATGTGCATACCATTTCCGGATGATATCAAGAGCATGGACGAGTAGCAAGTAGAGAGCTTCGATAGTAATTATTGCGTGCGGCAGTGACAGGACGTACGCACCGTGGTTTTCGGATAAAGGGATCTCTTTTTAAAAGGCCTCTCTAAACTGCACATAGAATGCTGCACCCATTTCGGAAAACCCGAGATCGAGGCGAATGTTTATTGGTTCTTCCTTATCAATTGCAAATCTCATTCCAAGTCCACCGGCCACCTTCAGGTTGTTGAAACTAAACTCGTTCAGTTGGGGAGCAACTTGTCCGACACTGCCGAATACCGCACCGCCAAAACGCCACACGATCGGAAATCGGTATTCTCCCTGGACAGTGATGTAATTTTTATCAATGAATCTTCCCTCATAGTAACCTCGCATATTGGTATCCCCACCCAGTTTCGGCATTACGTGGAATGGGACTTCTCCCCAATTCAATTCCATGTAGTACTGCAGGGCAAAAACGTGCAATTCATGGATCTGAAAATAATGTGAATATTCAAAATCAATCCTTCCAAGGTTCTCATCACTCCCCAGTATTTTACTTGCATACATAGCCCTTGATTGTAGGAATGAGCCGCGCCGCGGATAAAAACTATTGTCCCGGATATCCCGCGTTAATTGCACTCCAACTGCGGAGAAAACTGCCCCTTCGCTACCCGGAATATCCCCCTGATCGAGAAGTCCACCCTCTTCTTTTTCCTTCATATCCATATACGATAAATAGTACAAAGGTCCAAGATAAAAACGTGGAAAAAGCTCCCACATATAGGCACCTAAAAAATCAAACTCAACTGGTGTATACTCCTCGTCCATGTCCTCGTTCGTGTCAGGTCCTATTCCCCAGAAGAGATAGGGAAACTTTTGAAAGACTATTTTTGCATACAGCCTGTTGTCACCACCTTTAAAGAACCAATCGGTAAGTAGTGACAACACGATCTGGTTCTTTGTTGTGTATGCAGCCGAACCCTGTAGCATATTTGATAGGGATTCAGGATTTTCGGGATCAGGATTGTTGTATAGGAGGCCCAGTGCACCAAACATGAATCCTGTTTCCGGTCCATAGGCGAGTATGGGAAGTGGAATAAATCCCCATGACTTTTCTCCTTTACCGTTCGATGAATCTTCTGCTCCAGCAGTGAGGTACGCTGGTAAAGTCATTGTGAGCATAATAATAAAGACAAACAGGTATTTTTTTATCATAGCCCTTCCTTTTTTTAATCAAACAACGGATCGTCAAAGTATTATAAACGATTTATGGAATTTTTTGTACCAATACCTGATTCATTGTCGGAGATCTATCTTTTAACATCCAGTTAATAATCGTTTGAATTTCTATGATAATACGTTAGGATAGGAAAAGGGTATAGTGCTATCTTTGGTAATACCGTTCATCGTCTAACAAATCCTGAAAGGATATAGGGCATGAGAAATGCAGAATTATCTGAGCATTTCAAGTCGAGGAAACCCTCTGTTATACGGCTTGCACAGATCGAGTTCATGAAGAGAAGGGATGATGTCCGGGCGGTAAATGTGGCTATTGGAAACGTTTCTCTGCCCATGCATCCCGCAATGCAGAGACGCATGTTCAACCTCGGATCCGATGACAGTCCTTTTAAAAATGGAGTTGTTAAGTATACCCCAACAGTTGGCATGGAAGAGACGAACAGAGCCTTTTTGAACATAATTGCTTCCAGCGGATTTAAAACTGAAGGACTGTATCCACAGATTACCGATGGCGGCAGCCAGGCGATGGAGCTGGCATTACTCGGTGTGTGTGGACCTCCTGGCAGCGCTGAAAGCCCCCTGTTTTTGATAGATGCGGCATATACGAATTACGGTGCAATGGCGCGACGATTGGGACGAAGGACGGTATGCGTCAGCAGAGTGTTACAGGAAAATGGAAAATTTACCCTGCCTGAAGTTGCTGAAATTGAGGAGGTAATCGAAGAGACCACTCCGGGAGGACTTGTGATCATTCCCTATGATAATCCAACGGGGCAATTTTTCGATCGTGAATCTATGTTGCTCCTTGCACGTTTATGCGTTAAATACAACCTGTGGATCATCAGTGATGAGGCATATCGGGAACTGTTCTATGTTAAAAGCAGTGCAACGAGTATCTGGGAAATAACGGAGGACCTAGTGCCGGGGGTACAGGGCAGAAGGATCAGTATCGAAACAGCTTCGAAAGTCTGGAATGCCTGCGGATTGAGAATCGGCGCCCTGATCACCGATAATCGGGAGTTTCATGAGAAGTCCGTTGCTGAATATACCGCTAATTTGTGTCCCAACGCCATAGGGCAGTATATATTCGGTTCCCTTGCTCATGAGGATCACACCCAATTGAAAAATTGGTATAAAAAGCAGAGAGAATATTATATTCAGATGCTCACTTCGGTGAATAGTGAGCTCAAGAATAGGATTCCGGGAGTAATTGTCTCGAGCCCTGATGCCTCTATTTATTCAGTCATTGATGTTAGAAATATTGTAGAGCCAACCTTTACTGCCAAAGACTTTGTCATGTTCTGCGCCCGAAAGGGTGCGGTTGATGTTGGTGGAGAAAAGCTGACTTTGCTCGTTGCACCCATGGAGGGATTTTACAATGTTGAACGGGAGGGTGAAAATCCAGGGAAAACCCAGATGCGCATTGCTTATGTAGAATCCCCTGAACGGATGAAATTGATACCCCTGCTTTTTAGCAAGTTATTCACCGAATACGTTAGATCGATCGCTGATCCTGAGACGAGCCCGTTACATTCTCAGTAATCGTTATTCAGTATTTAATAAGGTATTGAATAAAAATCCATCATTTCCCGACCGAACAAATTTCTTATTGACAAAAGAAATGTAATGCTCTATTCTGATGTGGAAGGTAAAGATATCTTACCAATTTTAGTGTTTATTGAAAAATTTTAAATCAGTGTAAATCCAGCCTTTGTAATTCCACAACTTTTCGTAGTCAATTGATAGTCAGGCACATGGCTGAGAGAAGGGATGGCTGATGCAAAAAGTCGATCTTTCCCCTTTGAGGAAACAATTTCCAGCAATTCAGCAAACTGTGAACGGTAGGAAACGGATATTTTTCGATGGCGCTGCAGGAACACAGCTGCCGCAGGTTGTGCTGGACGCAATGATGAAATATATGATCTCTGCCAACGCCAATTATGGCGGCAACTTCAAGACAAGCGTGGAAACCGATGAGATGCTCATTGGAATCAGAAAGGACGTCGTAGACTTCATAAACGCACCATCATGGGAGGAAATTGTTCTCGGTCCGAATATGACAACACTCACCTTTAATATGGCGTGGGCTCTGTCACGTCAGATCAAAGGGGGAGACGAGGTGGTAGTAACGAGGCTCGACCATGGTGCGAATATCGATTCCTGGAAATCCCTTCAGGATGTTGGTGTGGTTGTACGCTATATCGAGATTAAAAGGGATGATTGCACGCTCGACTACGACCTGGCTGCTCGGGTTATCAATCCAAAGACAAGACTTGTTGCAGTTGGTCTTTCTTCGAATGCGGTTGGAACGGTAAATGATGTAAAGCGTATTGTCGAATTGGCACACGGAGTTGGATCATTGGTTTATGTTGATGCAGTGCATCATGCACCACACTTTCCAATAGACGTACAGGAAATTGGCTGTGATTTTCTCGTATATTCAGCTTACAAGTGTTTTGGTCCACATGTAGGGTTTTTATGGGGTAAAAATGAACATCTCGAAAAAATTAATCCTTATCGACCGTGGCCAGCCTACGATAGCGTCCCCCAGAAATACAACGTCGGGACACCAAATATGGAAGGGTTTGCCGGTGCTCGAGCGGCAATAGGGTACCTCGAAGAACTCGGTAATACATATGGGCAGGGGTTTGCGTCACGCTTCCCATCCTTCGAGGGGAGGCGATTGCATTTGAAAACCGCCATGGCGGCAATTTCAGAATATGAATATGGGCTCTCCAAGAAACTCAACAGCGGATTAAAGGAGATAGAGAAACTCAAGGTATACGGTATAACCGATTCCGAGAGATTGCAGAGCCGTTGTCCTACGTACTCTTTCACAATAGAGGGCATTACGTCAGCTGAACTCTGTAAAAAACTGAGTGATGAGGGCATCTATGTATGGAACGGAGAGGACGGTTTGGGGGCTCTGGAGCTGGTTGAATATCTGGATATTGTGAAGATAGGAGGACTTCTCAGGGTGAGCATCGAGCATTACAATACAGTGGCTGAGATTGAACGATTTCTGGAAGTTTTAAATGCGATTTCCGAATAATCTGTGAGATGGAGAAAAAGATAGAATACGACATTAAACCAATCGAAACAAAGAAACGGTATGTCCTAGTTATCGATCAGATACTGGACCTGATCAGGAACGGTAAGTTTCGAGTCGGTGACAAGCTGCCCCCTGAGAGGATGATGGCAACCAAACTCAAGGTTAGCAGACCGTCAGTGCGGGAAGCGTACTGTGTTCTCGAAATAGTCGGAATTCTTGAAAGTAAGGTGGGTTCCGGTACATTCGTCCAATCTGCTGATATCGATCAGATCTCATTAAACAAGATCAGGGATATCTCAACTCAGGAGGAGAGTCCATACGAGATACTTGAGGTGCGGAAGATAATTGAGCCGGAAATTGTCGCACTGTCAGTTGAAAATTCCGATGCTGAAGATGTGCAGGACATTGAAAAGATACTGGAAAAGATGAAGTCCGAAATGGAAGAGAACGGGATCTACAAGGTTGAAACAGACGCTCTTTTTCACCTGAGAATTGCCCAGGCTACTGGAAATTCCGTCCTCTTCAATGTCATGAAGTACATAATGGATCTTTTACGGGAGAGGCTCTGGGATATTATTGTTGATGGTCCTGAAAGTCAACCGGAGGATTTACAGAGGGATATGCAATTTCATGAAGATATCCTGAAATGCATAAAGAAAAAGGATGCTAAATCTGTAAAGCCTCTGATGATTAATAGGTTCAATGAATTACAGAAGGGAATAGAATAGGAAAATCCTTCAGTTCCACTTTCAGATGTATCTCCACATGGTGTCTGAGTAAGTATTGGGATAAGTCGAAATGAGCATCAGTAATGAGACTAAAGTCGAGATGTTACGGGCAATGCTGAAGATCCGCGTTTTTGAGGAGAGAATTCAGGAACTCTACCATGCAGGATATATTCCGGGTTCGATGCACCTGTCGACCGGTCAGGAAGCGGTGCCTGTAGGAATATGTATGAACCTGCGAAAAGATGATTATCTGCTGAGCAGTCATCGGGGTCATGGCCACGTTATTGCAAAAGGTGGTGAGTACAAGTTTATGATGGCAGAGCTGTATGGGAAACGGACCGGGTATTGCAAGGGCAAGGGCGGTTCCATGCACTTTGCCAATAGAGAAATCGGTATCCTAGGAACAAACGGTATTGTGGGAGCCGGTATACCTATAGCAACGGGAGTTGGATTTTCATCAAAATACTTGCAGAACGACAGGATCACTGTCTGCATATTTGGTGATGGTGCTGCGAATACAGGGGCTTTTCACGAAGGGATCAATTTCGCCTCAGTTCTCAAAGTGCCTGTTGTGTTTGTCATTGAGAACAACCAGTATGCTATTTCTGTTCCAAGAAAACTATCCGACTGCCTCGAATCACTCTCCATCCGGGCTGAAAGTTATGCCATACCGGGTACCACGGTGGATGGCAACGACGTGCTTACCGTTTATGAAAATGCACAAAAAGCTGTTGAAAGTGCACGAAGTGGCAAAGGTCCTACTTTGATCGAGTGTAAAACATACAGGTGGCATGGACACCATGCTGGAGAACCACGAGATGGCCTTGTATACCGTACAAAGGAAGAGATAGAGTCATGGAAGGAAAAATGTCCGATTAAACGGTTGAAAAAGGTGCTCCTGCATGAAGAAGTGTTAAAAGAAGATGATATAACTGCCATGGAAGAGGAGTTCAACACCGAACTGGATGCTGCTATTCAGTATGCAGAGGAGAGCCCCTATCCTGAAGTGGCTGAACTCTATGAAGATGTATACATCGACGAGGGTTAGCGAATGCGAGAAATCACCTTCAGAGAAGCCTTGAATGAATCGCTCCGGTATAATATGCGGGAGGACAAAAGGGTCTTCTGCTGGGGTGAAGACATTGGCGTCCTGGGTGGAGCCTTTGGTGTCACCGCAGGACTTATCGATGAGTTTGGCTCTGATCGAATTATCGATACTCCTCTGTCGGAAATCGCTATTGTTGGTGCTGGTATCGGTGCCGCCCTTGGGGGGCTTCGTCCTGTTGTCGAGATAATGTATATCGATTTCACGCCTGGTTGCATGGATATGATCGTCAACCAGATGTCGAAGATACATTACATGTTCGGTGGACAGTGTAGTGTACCGATTGTTTTGCGTATCGTTGTGGGGGCAATGGGTCAAAATGCCGCACAGCATTCACAGAGCTTTTACTCTTTTTTTGTTCATACACCAGGACTCATTGTGGTGACGCCCACGACTCCATACGATGCAAAGGGGCTTTTGAATGCGTCGATTTTAAGCGAGAATCCTGTTGTTTTTGTTGAGAACAAGAGAACGGTGAATGTCAAGGGGGAGGTACCGGAAGATTTCTATACAATACCTTTTGGAAAGGCGGATGTTAAAAAGCAGGGAAAGGATCTCACCATAGTTGCAACTCAGGCCCTGGTTTACGATGCTATAAAAGTTGCCCAAGATTTGGAAAGCCAAGGTATTAGTATTGAGGTTGTCGATCCGAGAACCCTGAAGCCACTTGATACCCAGACTATTTTCGCATCGGTTGAGAAGACCGGAAGGTTGATAGTCGCCGACGAGGGCTGGACTTTCTGTGGAATGGCAAGTGAAATTTCCGCATGGGGGGCTGAGGAAATGATAACCTATCTGGATGCTCCAATTATCAGAATAGGTGCGCCCGACACACCGTGCCCTTTCAGTCCACCGCTCGAAGAGGCATATATTCCCGGAGAGAAGCAAATTCGGGAAGCAATAGACAAGATACTGTAGTTCAAGTTCGATCCTCTTATATAAAAAAGTATTGCCGTTATCCTGTGTGCTGAATATGATACCATACCAATCGACGTGGAAAGAGGGGAGCCTATATGGACCTTATGCTGAAAGATAAAGTTTCCATTGTAACGGGAAGTACAGGTATATGTAAGGCAGTTGCCTTAACGCTCGCAGCTGAGGGTTCACATATTGCCGTTACCTGGCTAACGGATAAGGACAGAGAGGCATCGGCAGATACACTCAAGCAGGTAAAAAAAATGGGGCGACGGGCAATCTCCCTGCCCATGGACGTGCTGGAGTTGCAGGATATAGAAACCATGGTGGGTGCGGTACTGAAGGAATTTACACGGATTGATGTGCTTGTTAACTGCGCAGGAGTGTGTACCTCTGTTCTGGCCGAGAACGTAACTGAAGAGCAGTGGAACCTGGATTCTGGCATTGATCTTAAGGGTCTGTTCTTCTGCTGCAAGGAAGTGTTCAATAAGGCGATGAAGTCTCAACGCAGCGGAAGCATAATCAACGTGGCGTCAGTTCTGGGCGTTAACCCTATAAAAACCAATCCCATATATAGTACGGCGAAGGCAGGTGTAATACACATATCTCGCTATATGGCTATTGAATGGGGCCCCTACAACGTGAGAGTCAACGCAATATCTCCTGGTTGGATTGCAACGGAAATGCTTATCGAGTTTCAGAAGAGCGGGAAAAGTGCGGACCCGAATTCGGTTACAAGGAGCGTTCCTCTGGGCAGATTTGGAAAACCCGAAGAAATAGCCGACCTGGTGGCGTTTCTCGCCTCCGAAAAGAGTAGTTTTACTACCGGTTCGAATTTTGTTTCCGATGGGGGTATGATCGCCGGCCTTCGATTGGCGTCACTTGTAGACGGTAAAATTGAGATGCTTTAGGGGGATTTTTTAAATGATCGAGGATCTGAAGAATAAGGTTTTTTCACTTGTAGATGAGATGAAACCACAGGCTATCGAGATGGCTAATCACATCTACGATAATCCTGAACTGAGCCAGAAGGAATTCAAAACAGTTGATTATTTGGTGGAACAGCTCAAAAAAAATGGTTTTGCCGTTGAAAAGGGGGTTGGGACCCTCGAGACCGCTTTTCGGGCTGAGTTCGATACAGGGAAAAAAGGTCCATCATTAGCCTTTATTGCGGAGTACGATGCGCTTCCCAAAATGGGTCACGCTTGCCATCATCACGTCATTGCCGCTTCGAGTGTCAATTGTGCTATTGCCATGAGTAAAATGAGCGGGGAAATAAGTGGGAAAATCATCTGTATGGGTACGCCGGCTGAGGAATTGATGGATGCAAAGGGAATCATGATACGCAATGGGGCATTCAAAGGGATAGATGTCGGTTTGATGTTCCATGGCGGCGGAAAAAATAACACCAATCTCATCGTACTGGCCGTGGATGGTCTTGAGTTCTCCTACAGGGGAAAGGCCGCCCATGCGGCTGCTGCTCCGCACGAGGGAATAAACGCGCTTGATGCCGTTATCATGCTCTTCAACGCTGTTAATGCTCTGCGGCAACAGTTGAAGGAGGATGTGAGGATTCATGGCAACGTGATAAAGGGTGGTGATGCAGTAAATATTATCCCGGAAACTGCGGTTGCGCGCTTCTATGTGCGGTCGCAGCAGAGAAGGTATCTGAATGAAGTGGTCGAGAAGGTCAAGAACTGTGCACGTGGTGCAGCACTTCAGACAGGAGCAGAGCTTGAAATTTCAGTCTTTGAGGATCCCGGAAACGACTTATTGAAAAACAGTTTTTTAATCAGAGACTTTGAAGAGAATTTTGAATCCCTCGGGGAAACAATAGATCCTGAACCGTTCCTGCTCGGCTCATCTGATATTGGAAACCTCAGTTATTGTTTGCCGGTCGTGCATCCCATGGTTCGTACAGCTCCGGAGGGATGCGCCCTCCATACGGAGGAGTTCTTACAGTATGGGAAAACCGATACCGCCTATCACGGTATGATAATTGGAATGAAGGCCCTGCTGAGTACAGGGGTGCGGGTATTAATTGATAATAAATTTTTAGAAAATATAAAAGCTGAGTTCAAAAAAGGCACGAAAGGTCTTAAACCATATTAAGGCACTGACTCTCTTTAAGGAGGTTTTTATGGATTTATCAAGTATTCCCGTTATTGACAGTCATTGTCATCCCTTTGATCCGGCAAAGGAGGATGATGATTTCAGAGTCTATTTCAATATGTCCCTGTGGAGACCGCCGACCGAAGTGGTCGTCGACACCGTATTAAATCGTAAATTGATGAGAGAGCTGGGAAAATTCATCGGAGCGCCAAATGGTGCTTCTCAGGACGAAATCGCGAAAGTTAGAAATAAAAAATACAAGGCAGATCCGAAGGCCTATATTGAAAAGATGTTTAAGGCAGCCAATGTGGAGATGATGCTCGTTGATACGGGTTTTCCCCATGAGGAGTTTACCGGGTATAGTGTTGACCTGAAACAGTTTGAAAAACTCGTTCCCTGCAAAGTGTTTCCCATCTTCCGAATGGCGCCGACGATATTCAAGATTTTCAAAAGTCTTCCACCCACCTTCGATGAGGCTGTAAATATCATGGAGAAGGATCTCGGGCATGCCCTTAAAGTCGACAAGGTCGTTGCCATTAAATCGATCGCTGCTTACGAAACGGGACTGGAGATCAAAAAGTGGTCAAAGAAGGAGGTAAGCGAGGCGTACGATCGGTATAGAAAGGACAAAAAGCGGGAGGATGAAAAGATAATTAGGGATTTTTTCGCAGTCATGGGAATGAAGAAAGCAGGTGAGAACGATATTCCCATACAATTTCATACCGGATTCGGAAGTGCACCGAATCTCAACCTCTTTGAAGCGAATCCTATGCTCCTCGCCGATATACTTGCTGATGAAGAGATCAGAGATACAAAGGTAGTCATTACACACAGCGGACTACCATTTACTCGAGAAACGGGGTATCTATGCAGCGTGTATCCCAATTGCTACTGTGATGTGACTGCCATAACACCCTATTCGGTTCTGGCTTTGAAGAATGCACTGCTGCAGATTCTCGAATTCGCACCGGCAAACCGTATAATGTTCGGCTCCGATGGTGTCATCATTCCCGAAACCTACTGGCTCGGTATTACCCAGGGAATCAAGGCACTCGGAAGTGCTCTGGATGAGCTCGTATCGGCAGACTGGATAACTGCAGGTGAAGCGATAGAGTTTGCTGAGATGATTCTGCATAAAACTGCGAAGAAATTATACAAGGTATAGGAACACAAAGGGCTCTCAAGCGGGCAATTTTCAATATTAAAGGGGTATGAAAAAGTGGAAACGGGATTAAGGGGTAAAACAGTCTTGCTTTCAGGTTCGTCGGGTGGCATTGGGTCAGAAATAGCACGGAACTTTGATCAAAAAGGGTAAAAACAGATACTCACCTACCTGCCCGATAAACGGGGAAGAGTCGAGATTGAACAATTGAAAAAGAGCCTGAAAGGCGACTTTACTGTCTTCCCGGCAGATCTGAGGAGGGAAGATGAGGTTGAAGCCCTTTTCAAGGCTGCAGATGAGCAGTATGGGAGAATTGATATCCTTGTAGCCTGCGCAGGCGTTTGGTCAGATACAAAGAATATTGCGGACAGGACACTCGAGGAATGGAACAGGGCGTTTCAACTAAACTCAACCGCAGATTTTCTGCTCACCAGAGGTTTTTTCAGGAATCTAAGAAAGTATAGGGAGGAGAACGCTTCAGTTGTTTATATTGGTTCCACTGCAGGCATGATTGGTGAGGCTATGCACCATGATTATGCGGCTACAAAGTCTGCAATAATTTACGGTTTAGCTCAATCACTTCGGGTTGAAATCCTTGATTTTGCCAAACGAGGAAGAGTAAATGTCGTGTGCCCGGGCTGGTGTGCTACCCCGATAACTGAAGAAATGCTCCGGGATAAACAATTCGTACACACCATTACCGCAACTATCCCCCTTCGGAAAGTTGCAACTCCAAAAGATATCGCAGCTGCTGTACTGTACCTCGCATCGGACGAGCTGGCAGGACACGTAACGGGAGAAGTTCTTACAGCGGGCGGCGGAATGAATGGAAGACTGATACATGGGGAGCTGAAACCCATTACTGAGGATTTAAAACCGTACTAGATAATTTTAGGACACATTACTTTATTAATTTCCAGCGACCAATAAAGCACTGGGTTCCCATAATTCAAAGATATAATATATCCCAAAAAGAAAATTAAAAATTCGTCTCGCCAGAATTGATTTATGTGTCCCCATAATTCTTGATGGGAGTTCCTATGAAGCTACGCAGTTTGTTCAGCCCAATAAACTTGGGTAAACTTGAGATACGTAACCGCATCGTATTCGCACCGATCGGTATCGGAGCATACAACGATGATGAAACGGTCAACGAGCACTACTTTCCCTTCATAGCTGAGAGGGCAAGGGAAACGGGTCTTATCATTACCCAGGGAACAAGGCCGTCTCTAAAAGGCGGTGTAAAACTGATCGGCTGTTACGATGATAGGTTCATACCGAGTTTGAAAAAATTCGCCGATTCTGCTCATCAAAATGGTGCAAAAATATTCCTTCAGCTCGTGGTAGTCGGGGGAAACGATCCACTTGGTGGCTTCGCTCCCTCTGTTCTGAATATACCTCTATACAAGGATCAGTGGGGGAGGGGGAGTAAACATCGACCGAAAGAGTTAAAAACCGAACAGGTAAAAGAGCTGGTTGAGGAGTTCGCACAGGGAGCACGTCGGGCCCGGGATGCCGGATTTGATGGCGTGGAGGTGCATGGTGCTTATGGATATCTTATCTCAGCATTCATATCTCCTGCCACCAATCGGAGAACCGACGAATATGGAGGCAGCTTCGAAAACAGGATGCGGTTTCCTGTAGAGATAATAAGAAGGATAAAAAAGGTATGCGGAGAGGATTTTCCTATTGGGTTCAAGTTCAATGCTCACATGGACATAGAGCCCGATGGAATCGATGAAGAGCTTGGACGACGCAATGCAGCACGGATAGCAAAGGAGGGTGTTGTCTATCTTCATGAGGTGGCCATGGGTGAAGATGTTATGTACATGCAGATGGCAAAATACCCGTCCATGCCAACCATGTACCAGCCGCGTAATACAACGGTGCCTTTGGCAGAAAGTCTTAAAAAGAGTATTTTGGATGTTCCTATAATTGCTGCTGGCGGTATAGTGGATCCGGATGAAGCTGACAGAATAATAGAAGAGAAAAAGGCTGATTTGGTGGCCATTGGAAGAGCTCTGCTTGCGGACCCGCACTGGTCATACAAGGCAAAGAGAGGTAAAAGAATTATCCCATGTATACGGTGTCTTGTCTGTCATAACGAGGTCGTACGGAGGGGTAACATCGCAGCCTGTACGGTCAATCCCTACCTGGTGCGTGAAAAAGATGCACCACTGCTCAAGACCGAGAGTCCGAAGCGTGTAATGGTCGTCGGCGGCGGACCTGCGGGTATAACAGCTGCCGTAACAGCATCGAAGAGAGGCCATCGTGTACATCTCTATGAAAAGGGAGATCAGCTCGGAGGTTTGATAGTGGCTGGAAGCAAGCCCGAATTCAAATACGAGTTTGGTAAACTTTTAGAATATTTTCGGGATGAGGTGATGGACAGCAATGTCAAATTGAAGTTGGCTGAAGAGGTAACACCCCAACTGGTGAAGCGTGAAGCACCGGATGTGCTTGTGATCGCCATTGGTGGTACACCCGTTGTACCACCCATCAAAGGCATCAAAAAAAAAACATGTTGTCTCTGCTCAGGATTGCCTGCTCGGATCAGAAAGCTTAAAGGATAAAAAGGTAGTCATAATCGGCGGAGGTGATGTGGGTTGTGAAACGGCCATTGTTCTCAGGAGGAAGGGCAATGATGTCACCATAGTAGAAAAGCTCGAAGAGCTTATGGAACTGGAGGAGATGAAGTATCACACAATGGTCATGGATAGGATGCTCGAAGAGGAAGGAGTTGTTATACATACAAACTCTGAAATACAAGAAATTGGTGATAGCTCGGTTACGGTAAAGAATAGCAGAGGTGAGATCAGTGAATTGCCAGCTGATCTGGTCGTTTTTGCAGTTGGTGTCCAAAGCATACCGGAGAAGGTTCGGGAACTCGAAGAGAAGTGTAACCTTTTCTATGTGATTGGAGATGCACAGGACCCTCATACCATACGTGAAGCGGTTTATGAGGGGGACAGAGTGGGGCGACTCATATAATTGTGGTTGAGGGAATAGATGACGTCGAGGGAAAGGGTATACGCAGCGTGCAATCATAGAGAACCCGACAGGGTACCCATCTGTTTTGGGGGTAACAGTGCCACCGTTATCGATGAGGTACCGCCAAATGGGACGGCAGCCTCAGACCTCTACAGACTTATTGGAATAAATGATGCTGAACCGCAGGTTGGGCTCGTAGGAAATATTGTTGCAGCGCCCGACGATCGGGTAATTAGGAGACTGCACTCCGATATGCACTATTTGTATGCTAACGTGCCCACCGATGTAATTCATGAGGATGAAAATACAAAGGTGTGGCCCTTCTATTTCGGTATGCGGATAAAAACGATCGGCCAGCATTCAATGATAGATTTTACCAATCCGCCTATGGCACACATGACAACCGAGAAGGACATCGAGGAGTATCCCTACTGGCCGGATCTCCATACAAACATCATGGATGGCGTGGTTGAAAAGGCACGGAATCTACACGAGGAGACCGATTACTTTGTCGTTGGTGATACACCCTTTGCGTACTATCCCTTCAACGGATACGGTTTCAACAGTGGTATGGACAAATGGCTAATGGATATGAAGATACGGCCACGGTTCTATCACAAGTTGGCAGCGAAGTTCCTTGAGGCGAATCTGGCATTAACCGGTCAGTTTTACCGCGGCGTCGGTCAATACGTGGATGCAGCTATGATCTATGATGATCTTGGCACACAGGTGTCAGGACTCATGTCCCTCGAAGATTACCGGGAATTCTATAAACCCTATCAGGCAGAAATAATAAAGAACGTTAGAGGATACCTCCGTCCCGAGGCAAAGATTATGATACACAGCTGCGGCTCGATCTATCAGTTTATACCGGATCTCATCGAGATCGGCGTGCAGATACTCAATCCCCTACAGCCACTGGCCACAAACATGGAGCCCTGGAGGTTGAAGCGGGATTTCGGTAAGCATATAGTCCTTTTGGGGGGGCATGATACACAGTTACTGCTTCCCAACGGTACACCCGAAGAGAATGTAAGGGGGGTAAAGAAGCTTATCGGAGAATACGCGCCAGGAGGTGGGTATGTCTTTGCAGCAAGCATCAATATACAGGCAGATACGCCGGCAGAGAACGTAATTGCTTCCTTTGACACAGTTTATGAGTCTGGTGTATACCCAATTTCGATTCCTCAGGTGAAAGAAACCGACGATCTGGATTATGTGAACTATATTAAAAGTTTGGGTCTGGGAGGAAGAACGAGGTACAAGAAACCACTGTAGGCTGGATTGCATACTGAATGAAAAAGCAAAACTGAAAACCTCCACCAAAGGTATATCCATATGTATGAGCTGTACCGAAGAGCAGACTACAAGCAGATGATAACCATTAAGCGTCCTGATCAGATGTCGCACAACGATTTCAGGGACTGGTGGTTTGACCATGCCGAAAAGATGAAGAGGTTGCCCGGATTGAGGTGGTATACGGTTTTGTTCTCGCTTGAATCCTCACCTTTTGGCCCTCCGGCTTTTGACGGCTTCGAGGAGCTCTGGTTCGCATCATTGGATGTGCTAAAAAGAGCCTACTCCACAGACACGATGCAAAGAGAGCTCGAGAATATCAGAAAGCATGGATTTGATGATCCCTCGAGTTTTCAGGGTGCATGGCTCGAGGAAAATGTTGTCACCATGACGGGTTACGAGAAGATCCCGGAAAACGAGGGGATGGTGCGACTCACCGGTATTTGTAAGCTGCCTCCAACGATGGAAAAGAGGGACCTCAAGGATTGGTTTTATCAGCATGCAGCCAGAGTGATCGATAAGGATAGATACATGATAATACCCGGTATTCGATGGTATACTCACTGTTTTGCTCTCGATGAATCGCCATTTGGAGAGCCGCCCTTCTACGGATGTGCAGAAAACTGGTGGGACAGCCTCAAGAAGATGAAACAGGATTTTGATGGTGAGATAATGAAGTCCCAGCTCTCCGACCGGGAGGAGAATATCGATATTGTGGACCCTTCATATTTTCAGGGCATCTGGGCGGACGAGCATATAATCGACATACCTCGTTAATTGGGATTGTGAAAATCGGAGAAATGATGAGTTCGCGTGAGAGAGTACGAAGGGCACTCGATCATGAACAGACCGATCGCCCGCCTGCAGATCTCGGAAGTACCTGCAACACATCAATCACAAAAATTGCATACAGAAACCTCAGGAAATACCTCGGATGTACTTCCACTTACGAACCCGTGCATCTGTCAGAAGAGATGCAGGTTGTTCAACTGGAGGAATCGATTCTGGAAAGATTACACATAGATACACGGGGTATTCACGCAAATCCCCCTGATATTGACAAATCTCGCAAAATTTCTGAGGAAAGGTTCACCGATGAGTGGGGTATACACTATAGAGCCGCAAGGAGTAACGGTGAGGTCTTATACTACGATATTGAGAAGAGTCCGCTGTCACATGAAATTACGCTGAAAGATATTGAACATTACCCCTGGCCCGATCCCCATGATCCCGGGAGAACCCGTGGATTGCGAGAACAGGCGCTTGCTCTCAGGGAAGGCACAGACTATGCGCTGGTGGGACACATGGGCGATACAAGTCTCTTCCAGGCATGTACGATGATACGAGGTATGGAAGAGTTCTTGATGGATCTGATCGTAAACAGGAAATTAGCACATGCGCTTTTAGAAAAGGTACTGATAATACAGTCCATAAAAATGGAAAGATATCTTGAAGAAATAGGAGAATATCTCGATGTGGTAAGTATCGGTGAGGATTACGGAGGACAAACGGGGCCTCTGATATCTCCTGATCTATTCAGACAATTGGTAAAACCCTATCTCAAATCTTATTTCGAAATTGTTAAACGGAAGAGTTCTGCGAAGCTTCACCTGCACAGTTGTGGAGCCATACAGGAATTGCTTGGTGATTTCATCGATATTGGCGTCGATATCATCAATCCTGTACAGGTGTCTGCGCGGGGCATGAACCCGGTTATCTTGAAACGTCGCTATGGCAAACGCCTAAGTTTTTGGGGGGGAATCGATACGCAGCATATTCTTCCTCAAGGGTCACCTCGTGAGGTAGCGGTAGAGGTGCAGAGAATAGTGGATATTTTGGGGAAGGATGGGGGATACGTCCTTAACCCTGTACATAATATTCAACCCGATGTACCGCCCGAAAACATTGTTGCACTCTATGATGCCATAGTGTAGAATGTCATCCGTTGGATCTCAACTATTCTGAAAAATAGATAAAGTAGTGGAGGTGAGAGGATAGATCGGTGCGCATTTATACAGAGTATGTAACAAACAGGAAGGAGGAAAAAAATGAAAAAGATAGTACGAGTGTTCTTTATCGTAGCACTTGCAGCTTCATTGAGCGTATTAATTGGTGGTAAAAAGACGGAAAAAGAAGAGAAGATGGTTGAGGACGAGTTCGTGGGGGTCGGTTTAGATGAGGTTGACCCCTGGATACTGGAGATGAGGGAAGGATTGGATCAATATAGGGGGGAAATTCGTTACAAGGGTCCTCTGGGAGAAACGCCGACATGGGATACAGAGCTTGTTCTCACCGTACGGGAAGTAAAAAAAATTCGAAAGGGTGACTACAAGGTAGCTTACGTTATGGATGGTTCCCATGCAGACCATACGACGTCTTTGGTCAAGGGAATGAGGGAGACTTTAGAACATCTCGGTATGGAGCTGGTTTCTGTTTATGATCCCGTTTACGATGCTGCCAAGGAGAGAGAGGGTGTTGAGAGTGTCATGGCCCTTGATCCCGATGTCGTCATATGCGGCCCCATTGATCCAATCGTTTCTGGAGAGTCTTTTCGTCAGGTGATCGATGCAGGAAAAAAGCTCGTGATCTGGTCGAACGTCCCCCAGGGCTATGAGTACGGCAAGGATTATGTTGGGGTATCGAGCGCCATGGCTCAGGATCTCGGTGTATTTACTGTTGACCTGCTCAAAAAGGACACGTCAGGAAGAACCGAGGTGGCCTTTTTCTATTTCGATGCGAATTTCTGGGTTGTAAATCTGATAGACAGCATGGTGAAGGAAGCGCTGGAGAAAGATCCCAATCTGGTAATAGTCGAAGAAAGGGGGTACAGCAAAGATTCGGATGTCTTGGATTTGATGACTGCTGCAATCAACCGACATCCAAATATTAAGAGGGTGTATGCCGGCTGGATGGTCCCTGCATCTTTTGCTGCCGATGCCGCTGCTCAAGCCGGACGTGATGATATCAAAGTCGCGTGCTTTGGTGTGGACAGACCGACTCTTGCGAGTATTTTGACAGGTGGAAATTTTATAGGAACCGTTTCCGATGATCCCTATCATCTGGGTGCGAACCTGGCGCTACTGGCTGGTTATGGAGTAATAGATAAAGAGGCACCTCGCTTTACGATTACACCTGCCGTTCCGATAACAGCTGAAACACTGGAAGAGGTCTGGACAATAACCCAAAAAACTCCCTTTCCGGAAGAGATTGGAAAACTTCTCAAATAAACTGGCTGCTCAATAGAGAGACAGTGGGAGGCTGCATTTCGCTGTCTCTCCCTCTATTTTTTTATATTCAGCTCATTCGCTACAAACTGTAAGCCCAATTCCTCTAATGTACGCCTGGTGGGTATCGAGGTTTTCGGGTCCCATCCATGAATCTCGTAGTAGTGGTCAAAGAGCTTTTGGAGTTGTTCTGGATCAAGGGCTTTCCCATCGAGAGGGCCTCCCACTCTCCTTTTGAAAAATCGGGGTGTGGGCATGTCATGCTCTCTGAGCTTGCCCTCCCGTACATTGTATGCTTTCTCAAGGTTTATGACCCGTCTCGTAACCGTTTCCAAACCCTCCCGGTCTATGTCAATACCGGAGACTGCGCGTAGGAAGTCTGCATGCCAGTCGAGATCGTCCTTCGTCTCTCTACCCTCATAGCCGTAGAAATAAAAGAATTCCGTCGTATTCTTGCATATCTCGAGTATGTCAGAAGAGGTGCATATGTTTTCGAAATAGGTGGCTATCTCTGCATTAACGGGATGACATACCCAGGGTTTATCCATGACCTCTGCTGCACCTGCGTCCCTGTATACCTTCTGCCACTTGGGTGGTAACGATTCCGAAACACCCCAGGCCATCGGTGCAACGGATCTAAGGTGACCAGCACCTCTGGTAGAGACGCTGAGACTGAGTGTTAGTCCTGCCATTGCGGAACAATCTATGGGGCCATGATCCGTATCCTTTCCGTAACCCCCTGTAGCGGTAGAGTCAGGTTCCGCTCCGACGAGCTTCCCCGCCCTTACGCTTCCTTCGGCAAGGATGTTGCCAAAACCCTCTCTCTGAGCAATTTTGTGCACAAGCTCTCGTACCACATCCTTGTTGCCAAACCGTATTTCCAATCCGCCGGTGTCCTCTTTCGATATGAAACCCTGTTCATACCACTCCATTGCTGCAGCTGTAACCATTTGAACTGAATAAACGTCTAAACCGTACTGATCACACAGATGGTTGAACTCCACTAAGAACGGATAGTCGTATATCTCCCAAATGGCACCGTGAAATGACCCTCCGTCTGGATGTTTGCGCCGACCGACCCCTTCTATGTATGTCCATTTGTCGCAGTTTAATGGGCAGGATGCGCAGGCAACATCCTTCATCGGATACTTTCTAAAGATCTCTTTGTGTGAAATTGGCTTCCTCTGCTCCAGGTCTGTCCCGCCGCTCTTCAGGTAGTTTTTAACAGGAGCACTTCCCGCCTTACACATATCGATGATCGCCACGGTCCCACCGTAATGTGTGTACCATTCATAGGCGGAACTCTTTTTATAATCAACGTACATCTGATCAACGAGCTTTAAGAGCTCATCGGGATGAGCGATCTTGATGGATTTCGTCCCTCGAACTGCAATTGCCTTCAGATTCTTTGAACCCATAACAGCACCCAGTCCACACCGGGCTGCCGCGTGCTCTTCATCGTTGATTATTCCCGCTATTTTAACGAGGTTCTCGCCGGCCTGACCTATCGATAAGATGTGGAATGAATTGTCACCGATTTCAGATTTCAGAGCTCTCTCGGTTTCATGGGTATTCTTACCCCAGAGGCTCTGGGCATCCCTCATCTCAACGATATCGTCGTGAATGAAGAGATAAACTGGAGTATCGGACCTGCCCTGGACAATTATGGCATCGTATCCGGCGCGCTTGATTTCACCCCCAAAGAAACCGCCCGCGTTACCATCTCCCAGAATTCCCGTCAGTGGGGATTTAGCGGTGACTGTGAACCTGGCTGATGTTGGTACAATTGTTCCGGTTACCGGCCCAGTGCTTATAATAAGCCTGTTTTCAGGTCCCAGTGGGTCGGTCTCGGGACCTGTTTCATCGTAGAGAATTTTGGAGCCGATGCCCCTTCCTCCGATATAGTTGTTTCTTAATTCTTCGCCCAGATGCTCATTAGTTACCTTTTTTTTTGAAAGATCGACACGAAGAACCATACCCATCCAGCCATAGGACACCATTACCCAGTCCTCCTCTTCCACATAAAGCCTCCCGACGTCATTCCTGTTGAATATGCATTGATCATACTGAATGAATATGGGTTGGCCATTTTGGTTCGCCTTCTTTCATACCTGATCTATTTTTTACCTCACGGTATTCTTCAGGCGTCACAAATACAAGGGTGCCGTTCATGCAGTACCTGACACACTGTGGTTTTCCTTTACAGAGATCGCACACCATTGGGGTATTCTGCACTGGATGAAGGTGTATGCTGTCGAATTTACAGGCGTCCACGCAGATGCCACATCCATTACACTTCTTGATATCAACTTCTATTACACCTGTATCATCATTTTGTGTGAGAGCCTGATCTGGGCATTCAGCGACGCAGGCAGGTTTTCTACAGAGACGACACACCTTCGGGATAAACACACCCTTATCGGGGAATTCCCTGATCCGTATCCTCGATACCTCAGGATTAATTGCAGATTCCTCCTGGCGAAGCGAGCAGGACATTTCGCACATGCGACATCCTGTGCACGATTCTGGAAGGGTGTAATAAACCTTCCGATGGGACATATTTCCACCTCTCAAAAATTATAGCATAGTGATTCGCTCAAGAAAAGGGAGTACAGTATCTTTAATAATACCAATCTTATTCGATTGGTCAATATATTTAAGGTTGTATCGGCGGAATTTGGATTAATGAAAAAATATGTATTGACAAAATTTTTTTATTGTTCTAACCTGTTTTGAAGGTAAAGATATTTTACCAATTTTCCTGCAAGTGTTCAATAGAATATTCGAGATTTCCAAGTCAAAGTCAAATGTGTTGAGTTTAACAGACGAGCTGGACGGAAATCGACAAACAGAAATCCAACGAATAGAGGGGGTGATGTATTCAAAAAATATAAGTAAAAAGAAATTTTAAAATCTTAACTATGTAAAATTAATCTGTAATTAAGGAGGTAAATAATGAAGAGACTCTGGATTGTTGTAATAATATTGCTGCTTGTAATTCCGGGATTGTTGATGTCCTGTGAAAGAAGGAAGAAAAAGGCTGAAGAAGAGGTGGCACCCGCTGCTGAGGAAGCAGTCGATATGGATGAAATTGATCCGTTGTGGGAGGAGATGCATGCCCTCGAGGCGGATTACATAAACCCTGAAGTCAAGTTTACCGGTACTGCGGGAGAGAAGCCTGTTTATGATAACGATCTGTATCTTACGAGGGGTGAGGTGGAAAAGATCAGGGCCATGAATCTAACGGCTGTTTATGTGGATAACAACCTTGCGGGGGAATATACGCTTGCTATCCACGGAGGTGCCATAGACGTGTTTGAATATCTCAACATCGAGGTTCTTGCCGAAACTCAGGCAGATTTTGATCCTGCAAAGCAGGCATCCGATGTGGAAACCGTAATGGCGCTTGATCCGGATATTGTTGTCGGATACGTTGTCGATCCGGTTACTGGAGCACAATCATTCAAACCGGTCGTTGACGCCGAAAAGGTGCTCGTTTTTGTTTCAACCAGACCTGAGGGGTATATGCCGGGAAGAGAGTATGTCGGAATTTCCACAAACAACCCCTATGACAATGCATGGGTATACACGGAGGACATGATCAATGCAGTGGACGATGGGGCGTCCGTTGGTATTATAACCTGGGCTGGAGAGTATTTTGTGTTGAACGTCATGGACGACGCGACAAGGGATGCGCTTGAAGAGCTTGGCTCGAAAAAGAAGCTGGTAGTCCATGAGGAGGGAAATGTTAATCCCATGGCTGCCGGAGAGTTGGTCACCGCCATGGTGCAAAAGTGGCCTGAAATCGAGGCGTTTACCCTGCTCTGGTTTGATCCCGCCATGGTCGCTGTTCAGGACCTCAGGGGTATGGGCCGAGATGATATCCAAATCTTTACATTCGGGATGAATACTCCGGCGATTCTTGACCTGCTGAATCCGGATGGTATGATAAAATCACTTTCACAGGATTTTACGTGGAACATCGGGATGAATACAGCCACGCTGGCCGCCTACGGTGTGCTCGGGAAAGAGGCACCAGAACTGGTCACCGTTCCAACCCTGAGCGTTACACCCGATAATCTCAGGGATATCTGGGAGGTCGCGTACAGGGGTGTTCCCATGCCGGAAGAAATAGACAATGCTCTTAAAAAACTCGGAAAATGATTTCCATGGTTCAATTATTAGCTGCAGTTAAAACACCTGTGTTTAGTACCCGCCCTTGCAAGGGCGGGGACTAAATTGATTACGGGAGCACACTATATAGTAAGATCAATAAGTCAAAGATGGGAGAACTCATTCACCAAAGCTTAAATGAGAAAGGTAAGGTATGACTTCAAGGGAGAGGGTGTATGCTGCGATGAATCACAGGGAACCGGACAGGATTCCCATTTGCTTCGGTGGAACGGGTGCTTCGGGAATTGAGGAGTGTCCTCCTGATTTTCGCGCTGCAACAGAGCTCTATAAATATTTGGGTTTAGAGGATGCCAGAGAGGTGGAAATATCACCGGTGGGCAACATCGTTGGAAACATAGATGAAGGGTGCATGAGGCGGTTACACTCAGACATGCGGTCAATTTCTGATAGTCCTCCAGGAGCCGTCGTTGTCGATAAAGAGCGAAAGGTATGGCCCTTTCTGTATGGGATGAGGATAAAAAAATGTGGTATCTACGATATGATTGACATGACTGATCCTCCAATGGCCCATATGACTTCCAAAAAAGATATAGACGAATATCCCTATTGGCCTGATATAAATATGGACACCATGCAAGGAGTGGTCCAAAAGGCAAAAAAACTCCACGATGAAACCGACTATTTTGTCTGCGGTATGCAATCCTTTGGCTACTTCCCATTGAATGGATACGGCTTTATAAGCGGTATGGATAAATGGCTATTGGATATGAAGATACGGCCTAAGTTTTACCATCAGCTCTGCGAGAGGTTCATGGAGATCAACCTCGCATTTGCGGATAAATTTTATGGTGGTATTGGCCAGTATCTGGATGCGGCACTGGTATTTGATGATTTGGGGAATCAGAAAGGTCCGTTAATGTCGATGAAAGACTACAGGGAATTCTACAAACCCTATCAGGCCGAAACCATTAAACACATACGAAAGTATCTCCGTCCTGAGGCCAAGATCATCCTCCATAGCTGCGGCTCAGTATACCATTTCATACCTGAATTCATCGAAATCGGTATAGATGTATTGAATCCGGTACAGCCATTGGCAGCTAATATGGAACCCTGGAGGCTGAAAAAGGAGTTTGGCAGGGATATGGCTTTTCTCGGGGGTTTTGATGTACAAAAGCTGCTCCCCCTTGGAAATGTAGAGGATATAGAAAAGGGGGTGCGCATTCTAATTCAGGAGTATGCCCCTGGCGGAGGCTATGTTTTTGGCGCAAGTCAGATAATTCAGTGTAATACACCTCCTGAGAATATTACCGCAATGTTTGATGTGGCCTATGAATACGGAAGCTATCCGATAAAAAAAACTAAACGCAAAATGGGTTACAACGATTTCATAGAGGGCCTGAATATCGAGGAACGAAGGGCACAGCTGAAAACTATTTGTTAAGCAAAAAAGAGTTTTATGTTACAATAGTGGCAACAATTCAATAAAAATACACCTGGAGGTTCTTGATATTGAGTGTTGTTTTTTTGGAGCATTGAATTGTAAATTTCGGCTCATCGTATTGAAAGGGGGTGGTCCAAAGCACCGAAAGAATAGAAGCGATTATCTCATTATAGAGAATTAAGTGCGAAGGGAGAAAAATATGAATACAAAAAGGATACTCCTATTACTTCTTGTTCTTGTTATTGCTTCGTCTATGGTGTTTATTGGCGGCAAGAAGAAAGAAGCTCCGCTGGAAAAGGAAGTATATTTACTCGATGCCGATCCCAATGATATCGATCCCTGGCTGTTTGAAATGAGAAAAGGCCTTGATCCCTACAGGGGTGATATCAACTACAAGGGTGAGTATGGGGCAACGCCAACCTGGGATACGGAGCTGGTCCTCACCGTAGGTGACGTTCGAAAAATTAGAGACGCACAGGTGAAAGTGGGCTACGTGATGGATGCCTCCGCCGGCGACTACACAACCTCCCAGCTCAAAGGAATGCAGGATGTGTTCGACCATCTCGGAATTGATTTCATCGGTCAGGTTGATCCGGAATTTGATCCTGCAAAGGAAAAAGCTGGAGTTGAAGACCTACTCACCGCTGGCGCTGATATCATTATTGGCGCCCCTGTTGATGCCGTTGCTTCAGCAGAGTCATTCAGAGCTGTTGGTCAACAGGGTAAAAAATTCGTAATCTGGTCAAATATTCCAAAGGGCTACGAATATGGGAGAGATTATGTCGGAGTCGCGAGTGCCATGGCCGAGGACCTTGGCAAATTTACCGTTGATCTCATGGCGCAGGGGGTTACTGAAAGAACAGAGGTCGCATATCTATTTTTTGACGCCTCCTTCTGGGTGGTTAATTTGATCGATGCCCAGGTAAAGCAGGCCATTGAAGAAAATCCCTATCTGGAAATAGTTGAGGAGCTCGGATTTACCGATCCGCAGCAGGCCTTTGATCTAATGTCAGCTGCAATTCTCAGACACCCAAATATCAAGAGGGTGTATGGAAACTGGATGCAGCCTGCACTCTTTGCAGCCAATGCGTGCGAGCAGATGAATCGTTCTGACATCAAGATAGGAGCCTTTGGCTTTGATTCGCCAACCCTTGTAAACATCATAACCGGCGGCAATATAATAGGCACCATATCGGACGATCCATATCATATAGGCGCAAATCTTGCCCTATTGGCTGGATTCGCCGCAATAGATAAAAAGGCGCCTGAATTTACGATTACGCCTGCTCTCCCAATGACAAAGGATAACGTCGAAGAGATATGGGAAATAGGCAATAAGATACCACTTCCAGAGAGCGTAAAAGCGGCATTGGGCAAGTAATCACGGGCAGTTCTAAGCGCAGATGAGAGCAGAATAGGATGAAATCTTATTCTGCTCTTTGTTTATTTTAATGAAGAGGACGCAATAGAAAAAGGATGTTAAAAATACGAAAAAGGTTATAAGGAGTGCAACGTTGGGTAAAGAAACCGTTGAAAATCTGAAGCAGGAGCTCGAAGGTTTAAAGGAGACTATGGCGATCTACCTCGGCTCTCTGATACGTGAAGTCGTCAGTGTTTTTGGAGATAGGGGAAGAGAGGTAGTACGGGAGGCTGCCAGAAAAGGAGGACTGTATCAGGGTGAAAAGTATATAAAGGAAAAGGGAATCACAGATCGATCAACAAAGGGATTTGCAGATTTCTACAACAGTATGAGTGACGTGGAACTTTTCAAGATTCAGATAGATGAAGCCTCAGATAAAAGGTTTGTCATCAGAACGAATGTATGCCCCTACCTTAAATACTGGCAGGATATGGGAATCCCCGGTGAGCTGCCGGAGTTCTGCATTCTTGCGACATACTACGATCTCGGGTTGGCACAGGCCTTTAACCCGCGATTAAAGATTGAGCTTCCCGAGGACATGATACGGGGAAGCTGTCAGTGTGTGTACGTTTTTAAAGAGGACTAACCGTTGGTTTTTCAGCATACCATTGGAGGGGGAGGATATCCATGAGATTAAATTCGCAGACGATTCTCGAAAGATATAGGGGTTTCTCTCCTCGATCACAGGACTTATTCAGCAAGGCCCAGGACCTTTTTCCCAATGGTGTCACCCATGACAGCAGGTGGCTTCTGCCCTATCCAATCTATATAGAGCATGCGAAAGGATCGAAGAAGTGGGATGTTGATGGCAGGGAGTATATAGATTACTGGTCAGGTCATGGAGCACTTTTGCTCGGCCATACGCCAGAAGAGGTTAATCGGGTGGTTATTGATCAGATATCCCGTGGCACCCATCTGGGCGGCTGCCATGTCCTTGAAATTAGATGGGCCCAGCTTGTTACATCGCTCGTGCCATCTGCTGAGCTCGTTCGGTTTACCTCGTCTGGAACAGAGGCGACCCTCATGTGTATACGGCTGGCGCGTACATACACGGGAAAGCGAAAGCTGTTGAAGTTTGCAGGGCATTTTCACGGCTGGCACGATCAGGTTATTCTAGGTGCAAACCCGCCCTATGAAACGCCCACGCCGGGTATACTCGATGCAGTGGTCGATGCCACGCTGGTCTGTCCTCCCAATGATATCGATGCGGTGGAGAAAATACTGAGGGAGGACAGAGACGTTGGCAGCATCATTATTGAGCCCACCGGCGCATCCTTTGGCACCATCCCGACAAATGGAGGTTTTTTGAAAGCTCTACGGGACGTTGCGGATAGATACGGAGTCCTTCTAATATTCGACGAAGTTATATCTGGTTTTCGAGTATCTACCGGAGGAGCACAAGAGTTATACAATGTTCGACCGGATCTCACAGCACTTGCAAAGATACTAGCAGGAGGATTTCCGGGTGGTGCAGTAGCTGGCCGCAGAGACATCATGGAACTGTTGGAGATCCGTCAGGATGAACACTGGATGCTCCATAAAAAAATGCCCCATCTGGGCACATTCAATGCCAATCCCGTTTCAGCCGCTGCCGGCATCGCAACTCTCGAGATCGTTCGATCGGGAGAGCCGATGGCGAAGGCCAATAAAATGGCCAGAATGCTCAGAAAAGGGATGAATGAAACCATTGATCGACACGGCTTGAACTGGTGTGTGTACGGAGAATTCTCTGAGTTTTGGTACCTCATGGGGCATGATCTTGGGAATATCCGTGCAGGTGACTTCAATCCCCACGCATATGATTACAGAAAGCTTAAGAGAAAGGTCGATCCTCTCCTTTCCGGGAGTTTACGCTGTGGTATGCTCATGCATGGAGTCGATATTCCAGCACGTGGTGGTCTCACCATGGCTGCGCATTCAGAAGAGGATATAGAAAAAACCATCGATGCATTTGACCGAACGCTATCGTGGATGAAAGAGGAGAAACTGGTGTAAACTCTTTTGCTTTTTCTAGGCATCTCGATACATTAATGTATTCATTAATAGCTCAAATCGTTTTCCTTCAGTAAAATGTCAGCGATATATTGATTCAGTGTAACGGTGCGCTGAGTGTGCACCTGCAAGGGGAATACTATGGTGGTCGGAGTTCCGCGGGAAAGCTTTCCCGGTGAAAAACGGGTAGCTGTGGTACCCATACATGTTGCACAGATAAAAAAAACAGGATTTGGGCTCAATTTCGAAAAAGGCGCAGGTATGGGGGCAGGATTTCCGGATACTGCATACAAGGAAAAGGGTGTGAATATCCTCGCCGATCGTGGAAGCGTGTTTTCCTCTTCGGATATCATTCTTCAGGTGCGGTCAGCCGGTGTTAATCCTCAAAATGGGTTGTCCGACATCAAAATGATGCGCAAAGGAGATGTTCTCATTGGATTCCTCGATCCCTACTCTTCCCGTGACATGGTTCTGGAGATGGCAAAGGCAGGGGTCACCTCCTTTGCCATGGAGCTCATCCCACGAATAACACGGGCGCAGAACATGGACGCCCTATCATCCATGGCGTCGATAGCGGGATACAGAGCGGCTCTATTAGCCGCCTGTGCACTACCGAGGATGTACCCCATGATGATCACGGCTGCCGGCACCATTGTGCCTGCCAGGGTCTTTGTCATTGGTGCAGGTGTTGCAGGGCTCCAGGCAATAGCCACGGCACATCGGATCGGTGCAGTGGTGAAAGCCTATGATATTCGCCCTTCTGTGAAGGAGCAGGTGCAAAGCCTGGGAGCCAGGTTTGTCCAGCTCGACCTGGAAACAGACCGGACTGAAAAAAACGATGGCTATGCAGAGGAGATGAGCGAGGACTACTACCGAAGAGAGCGTGAATTAATGGCCCAGGTAATTGCTGAAAGTGATGTTGTTATTACCACAGCTGCTGTTCCCGGAAAGAAAGCCCCACTTCTCGTCTCTGAAGAAATGGTCGCTGGGATGCCGCCCGGTTCGGTTATCGTTGATCTTGCTGCGGAACAGGGGGGAAACTGCGCCTTAACCGAACCTGGAAAAACGGTGCAGCGGCATAACGTTACTATAATCGGACCGCTGAATCTCCCCTCCTCGGTACCATATCACGCAAGCCAGCTCTATTCGAAAAATGTAACCTCATTTTTGATTCATCTCATCAAGGATGGCAGCATCGATACTCAGCGTGATGATGAGATCATCAATGAATCGCTCCTTACAAGGGATGGTGAGGTGGTAAATTCAAAGGTAAAAGAGGTGCTGGGCCTCTAGCTTAATCTGTGGGAGTTCTCATTTCAGATATACAGTGCTGGCTGCATAAAAGAGAATGCTGGCAGGGAGCGCACGTTTGGGTTAAACATCCCGGATAGGAGAAAGTAAATGGATAATTTCATACTCATACTTACCGTTTTCATATTGGCCGTTTTTGTCGGCTTTGAAGTTATTACGAAGGTTCCGCCAATGCTCCATACCCCGCTCATGTCTGGCTCGAACGCCATTTCAGGTATAACGCTTGTGGGAGCAATTCTTGCGGCAGGCACCCAACGTACGACACTTACGGTTGTGCTGGGATTCGTGGCGGTCGTGTTTGCCTCAACAAATGTTGTCGGTGGATTCCTCGTCACGAACCGTATGCTGAAGAAATTCAAGAGAGAGGAATAGCCGATGTCGTTCAGTTTGGTAAACCTCATCTATCTCCTTTCAGCCTCACTCTTCATCATCGGTTTGAGGGGGCTTGCTCACCCCAGAACCGCGGTCAGAGGCAACCTACTCGGTGCGATTGGGATGTTGCTTGCGGTAGTTGTAACGTTGCTCGATCGTGAAATTTTAGGGTATGAGGTGATCGCTGCCGGGTTGGTAATCGGCTCTCTTCTGGGGACCGTTCTCGCTCTCCGGATCAAGATGACAGCCATGCCGCAGTTGGTTGGTATGTTCAACGGATTTGGCGGTGGGGCATCCCTTCTCGTTGCAGGTGCAGTACTTATAGAAACGATGCTCATCATGAAAGGTACAAACCTACAGCTGACCATTGCCACTGTCGCATCCGGATTGATCGGTGCAGTGACTTTCTGGGGCTCCCTCGTTGCCTTTGCAAAACTCCAGGGCATCGTAACAGAAAAGCCCGTACGGTACAGGGGTGAGCAAATCGTAAAGAGCCTGCTCTTTTGCGGTTCACTATTCCTTGGCGTATTAATCGTAATGCAGCCAGAGCGAACTTCCCTCTACTGGTATCTCGTTGCAGTTGCGTCGGTTCTGGGAGTGATGTTGACGGTGCCCATTGGCGGAGCTGACATGCCCGTGGTTATTGCGCTGCTTAATTCCTATTCCGGGCTCGCCGCCGCTGCAACAGGATTTGTTCTTTCCAACAGTGTTCTCATAATAGCGGGATCACTGGTCGGCGCTTCCGGTATAATTTTGACCCGTATCATGTGCAGGGCGATGAATCGTTCACTTGCAAATGTTCTATTTGGAGGAATCGGTGCACCTCAGGCGGGAGTGACAGTGGACGACGTCTATGCGGGGAAGGTAAAATCAACCTCGGCCGAGGA
>CAYFYU010000004.1:48633-76693 GCA_964347455.1 uncultured Spirochaetota bacterium
TTGCCATGTTTCTCAAAACTGCCCGAAGGGTCGTTTTTGTACCGGGATACGGAATGGCCGTTGCACAGGCTCAGCACGTGGTCCGTGTCCTTTTCCGGACACTGGAGGCTGACGGGATAACGGTTGAATTTGCGATTCATCCAGTCGCGGGGAGAATGCCAGGGCATATGAATGTTCTGCTCGCTGAGGAAAACATACCCTACGATAAATTGAAAGAGCTTGAGACCATTAATCCCACCTTTGAGCAGACCGATGTGGCTGTTGTCATTGGAGCCAATGACGTGGTTAATCCCACAGCACGAGAGAATACAGATAGTCCTATTGCAGGCATGCCGATCCTTGATGTGGATAAGGCACGAACTGTTGTTGTGATCAAGAGGAGTCTATCTCCTGGTTTTGCGGGTATTCCCAATCCGCTCTTTGCAGCCGATAACACACTCATGTTCTTTGGAGACGGACAGAAAGCTGTTCAGGAGCTGATCTCGGCCTATAGGGAAGCCTGACAGCCATAGAATGAGTTCCATAAAGCGAGATAGTAAAAATGAATAGGTTATTATTCATTTTACCAATGATGTTTGTGTCTGCTTTTTTTACCTGTATTGGAGATGACAATAGAGGAACCACGATTCATGAAATTACACCTCATTTTCAGAAAGATACAACTCTGTACGTGTGGTTAAACAATTTTCGAATTAGAGAGCAGCCCGATCTATCATCAAAGGTGATAGAACTATTGCAATTTGCCGATGAGGTGGATTACCTCGGTGAAATGAGCGACACAAAATATAGAATAACACTCAGAGGTAAAATGTACAATGCGCCATGGATCAAGATAAAGACAAAAGATGGAAAGATCGGATGGATTTATAGTGTTGGGGTAAAGGATGATTTTATCGAAATATATACGGAATCAGGGTACCCAGAAGAAGAAATGAGCTTCGCTCATCTCTATGAGAATCTTGCACCGTTTATCCCAAATCATACAGGAAATAGGCTCGTTGCAATCGAGCCGGTTGCTGACCCAGCAGTTATTACCAGAGCAATATATAGTAAAAAATTTATCGTAAGTATAAAGCATATCGGAGAGAAACAGAAAACCGGGGACGAATTTTTCACCTTTGAATGGGGTGAGGGACCTGTTTATGAGGTTCTTGAGAATAACAGTGTTCCTTATGGAGGATTCGTAGTTGAGAACCGGTTTCTTGAGAGTCGTGAGCTCATCCCTGTATCATTAATAATTGATGATCCAAACAGTTCTCAATCCTTAAAGGGTTTAAAGTCAACGATCGAAAAAGCAAGAAAGTGGAAAATTCAGGACTTGTGGGTGAAATACAAGGACGATGGCTCGCATTATCTGGCAGTCGTTCTACACGAGATTTATAAGGGTTATGTAATGCTGAGTATCGTATTGATAACTCCTAAGGAGCTCATTTTTCATGACCATATCAGAGAGTACAGGGAGGGCAATGATCTCTTTCGTGTTGATGACATGGGTGAGTTTGATCCTGTTTCCATTGGTGTTGATTTCTTGTTTAAAGCAAAAGATGGTTATGAGTTGATTTACTATTGGGATGGTGCAGAAGGGAGTAACATTTATATTGTCAAGCAGTACAAGGACAGGTTCATCCTTGGAAGAAGAATATATCAGCCAATTTACAATTAGTATATTGAGAGGTTTAAGGTCAATGGAAAGATGGGCATTATTTCAAATAGGGTATCGTATTTCAGGGGCGTGCCTCATGCTGTGATTGAAGGTCTGAGACGAACAATAATCTTGGTTAGGTAGAGAAAAGGTGTATCGATAGCGGCGACGACTATCTTGAGCAGATACGTTGAGAGTATGATACCGAGCACGACAGGTGTATCGTAGATACCGGTAAATGCAATGAGGCAGAACAATCCTGTATCGACGATCTGTGAGCTCCAAGTGGATCCATTATTTCGAAGCCATAGCTGTTTCGGAAAGCGATTTTTCATCCAGATATAGGTCACAACGTCGAGGTTCTGTGAAACGATGTAAGCGACCATTGATGCTGCGATGATTCTCCACACAGGTGAGAAGAGCTCCTTCATTGTTTCGTGATACTTATCCCAGGGTGCCGGAGAGAAGAGAAGGATAAACTGAGAAGCAATGAGGAATAGTATTGATATGAAGAAACCGATGAGGACCGCTTTTCGTGCCTCATTAGCGCCGTAATATTCAGATATTATGTCAGTTCCTAAAAAGATAGAGGCGTAGAGAACATTGCCGCCAGTTGCATCGAGACCGAAGAGTCGCATTCCCTTTAACACGAATAGGTTCATCATAACAACATTTGCTGCAATGACGGCTATGATACCCATTTTTCCCCAAAGGGTAAATGCAGCGAGCAGAAGAGAAAGATCTACTATAATCCATACTAGGTAGATGAGTATATTTTGCACGGTGAAAAACCGATATGATAAGGAATCGAAGAGGGGTTGGCACTCAGAATGTTATCGCTACTTTTCCACTATCCTCTGCAGCCTTAAAATTGGCCATATCCTCGTCGTTAAATTCCGCAATTCGTCCCGCTCCTCTCAAGTATTTCGTATAAATGTCCACGAAAATTATCTCCTTATCTTCCATTCGCACGATGAGTATGGGTAAACCGTGATCAGCAACACCCTGCGGGGCACGAACAAAACGGTAGTATTTTTTTTCAAAGCTTCTTGGGAGGTAGAGGAGATGCGCCTCATTGTCATATCCCCGGTACTTAACCTTTACACCGATCCGGCTCGAAGAGTACCAGTCAACATAGAGCGTTCGATAGGTGATATTTCGTTCTTCATCCTGTGCAAGCATTGTTTGGGGTAAAAGGGCGGCAAGTGTAAGAGCAAGCACTAAGAGTATAGCTAGTTTCTTCATATGAAATCTCCTCGATAATTTTCAGAGATACTAGATCACACTCTATCTTATTACAGATTCTCCCTATTTTCAAATGTTATTGTCCCTGTATGTAATTAATCGTGTGCTGGAAATCCAATGTAAGCACAGAGTTTTGATGGAGGCGGATTCATTATACTCAATGCAGTGAATCGGCCGGCATGAAGGGAGAGCCTACCTCGCAGTGACATCTAGAAGAATGACATTTGGGAGTATGATGCCGACCGATATCTGCATTAAAGTGGAGGACGATCACCGGATCGTCCTCACGGTTATATATCTACCCTCCTTAGAATTGAACTCTTATTCCAGCATCGAGTGTGATGTTTTCGTTTTTGAGATTGTAGCCCAACCGTGCACCAATAGCTATCGGCAATATTTTTACCTCTAAGCCGCCGAAGAGGCTGGTATCTAGCCCTTTTGGACTTGCATCTGCGCTCACACTGATTGGAGTTGCAGCATACTGATCAACAAACGGATCGTAGATCGGATCGGTCAGCGTTAAAGTAGTGTTTCCATTGAATTCTGTAGTGGCCTTCCCAACCGATTTACTCAGCCGGACCCCACCAAAGATGTTTAAGAATATTATTTTAAGGTTAGCTTGAGTTTCAGCACCGAAGGTACTTCCCGACCATGTTGTATTACCGCCTGTCTCAGTAGCAAGATTGGCAATATGGTCATCGATACCATCACTATCGACATCCTCGAAAACCGAGAATGTTTCGAGAGCACTCACATTTATGTTGCCCTTGGTGTATTCGAAAAATCCACCGGCCGATACGCCGAGCTGCATAATCACCAATTTTTTGTCCAGGATTCTGTAGCGCAGCTTTCCGCCAATGACAATGTTATTGACCTGAGCAGTTACGTTATCCACCTGCATCTCACCGGAAGGTATTCCGGCGAATTTCGCCCCCACCTCAAAACGCTTGATTGTGAGTTTTGCATGCGCGCCAACCGAAGGTATTGGGATATAGGGTAGATCACCGAGGTCGAATTGAAGATTCGACCCTTCGGTAATATTGTTTACAGGTACGAATACAGCTCCGCCTGCAGCACCAATTTCAAAGCGAGGGACTGTAGCAAATCCCACTGGGTCACCTATAAAAGTAATGCTCCCAATGTTTGGACCGAATAGTTCACTCATACTCTGAGCAATTACCGCGAGGTCCTGTTCAACGGCACCCAGATCGTACTGTGCAAAAAGCACTGTTCCCGGCACTATGAGAAAGAGTAGACTTATTATTATGATGATTTTGTTCAGCCTTTTCATGGCGAGACCTCCTTAGACAAAGTACATTGGATCCACTACTTTGTACTCCGTCGTATTTGTTTCAATGTTGAATATAGCACGGAAAATTAAAAATTCTGGTGTGTTGGCGGAATTTCTATAAAAAATTGTTAAGCATTTTTGGCTATCAAAGAGGTGATGAATTCCGCTACAAAGGGATGATGAATTTTCCTATGCCCGCGGGGCGAAGTGATAGAACTCCATGGTAAATGATGCTCTTCCCTGACTCATGGATCGGAGATTTGTGGTATATCCGAACATGTTTGAAAGGGGGACGATGGCGTCTATTTTTTCCACAACCTGTCGGCTGAAAATTGTGTTGATCTGGCCTCCACGTGCGTTGAGATCACCGATTATGTCACCCAAAAACTCCTTTGGAGTCGTAACTTCTACAAACATAAACGGCTCGAGTAGAATACCTGCTCCTTTTGTACAGGCATCGTCAAAGGCATCTGAAGCTGCGGCGGTGTAACCAATATCTGAAGAGGTCGATTGATTGTACGAACCTCCTTCAAGGATTGCCAGAACATCGATAACAGGATACCCCGCTATAACACCCCTTTCCATTGCATAGAATATCCCTTTTCGTATGCTTTCAATATATACACCCGGTATTTCGGTGTCTGGAGCCCGATTCTCGAATTTATTGCCAGTACCCCGTGGGAGAGGATGGACCGACAGTATTACATGACCCGTATGATCCTTTCCGGCTATCTGGCGGTGAAAGCTCGACTCAGTCCTGGCCTCTTTTTGAATTGTCTCCCTATAGGCAACTTGGGGCTTACCGACGTTTGCGTCGACATTAAACTGTTTGAGCAAACGTCTGGTAATTACCTCCAGATGGAGCTCGCCCATTCCTGATATGATGATCTGGCCGGTTTCCTCGTCAGTTTTTACCGAAAAGGTAGGATCTTCGCGGGAGAGCCGGTTGAGAGCATTGATCAGTCTCTCCTGACCACCTGCGCTTTTCGGTTCAATTGCGATTGATATAACAGGATCGGGAAATACAGGCTTTTCGAGAAGGATCTGTTTTCCCTCGCTGCACAGGGTATCGCCCGTATGAGTCCCTTTGAGTCCTACTGCAACACAAATGTCTCCAGCAGATACAGTATCCTCATTTACCCGCCTATTGGAATACATGCGAATCAATCGGTTAATCCGCTCTCGCTTCTTCTTGTTGATGTTGTACACAACGTTGCCGTTTTTAATTTTTCCGGAGTAGACGCGTAAGTATGTGAGGATACCTGCCTGCTGATCCTCCTGGAGTTTGAAAGCCAATGCTGCAAGCGGTTCATCATCCCGCGCTGCGCGCTCTTCTGGTTTGCCGGTTTTGGGATTAATTCCCTTTACAGGAGGAATGTCAAGAGGAGAAGGGAGAAAATCGACAATACCGTCCATAAGAGGTTGAACGCCCAAATTTCTGAGCGAGGATCCACAGTAAACGGGTACACCCTTGTATTGAAAGGTCATGAGTTTTATCAAATGCACGATTTCGGCTTCTTCCAGGTCTCCCTGTTCGAGGTATTTTTCCAGAAGGCTATCGTCTTCTTCAGCAATCTTTTCGAGAAGCTCATGCCGGTATTTTACAGCATCATCTCTCAGGAGCTGGGGAATCTCGCTATACTGATAGGTAAAACCGAGGTCCTCATTATTCCAACGGATCGACTTCATGCGGATGAGGTCGAGTACACCTTCAAACCCTTCCTCGGATCCGATTGGAATTTGCAGGATAAGCGGATTGGAACCGAGCTTTGTTTCTATCATTCCTATGCTTCCCCAGAAGTCTGCACCGATCCTATCCATTTTATTCAGGTATGCGAGGCGTGGTATTTTGTATCTATCTGCCTGATGCCAGACCGTTTCACTCTGCGGTTCAACACCATTAACGGCATCGAAGATGACAATTGCACCGTCGAGGACGCGAAGGGATCGTTCAACTTCAGCGGTAAAATCCACATGTCCCGGCGTATCGATGATGTTAATTGAGCATTCTTTCCACTTGCAGGTGATCGCAGCTGCTGTAATGGTTATACCCCGCTCCTGTTCCTGATCCATCCAGTCCATGGTTGCCTGCCCATCATCGACCTCACCTATCTTGTGAGAAAGTCCGCTGTAGTAGAGAATTCGTTCTGTGGTTGTGGTTTTTCCTGCATCTATATGCGCTATGATACCAATATTTCTCAGCAACTCTTTGGGGTGATGTTTGTTCATCCTACACTCTGTGAGTGAGAGATTCTTTCAACCGCATGTACAGATTCGAGCTTCCATGAGAGAGAATCTCCTCGATTACCCTTTCGATTTCGGGATTGATCCCCTTAATATAACCGAGTTTTTTTCTGAATACAATTGATTTGATAGACTGCTCCATCTCATCTATCCTGTAGGCAGCCCTTCTGTACCGTAAAGCTTCAACATCATTATCCATGAGTTCGTAGAAGTAGGAAATATTGAAGAGATATTCACTGACTCTTTTAGAAATTCGGCCTCCATAAGAAGGTTGTAATCTTATACGGGGGATGCGCATCGGGAGGTTTGAATCCTTTAAAAGTCCAACCATAATTCTTCTTATATCCCTGTAATGTGTCTCCAGTTTCTCAGGGTGCCTGTGAAGCGCTGCGGATTTCTCCATGAGCGGATTTTGAAAAAAAGAGGGCACTGGAGTAAATCCTGAGAAGATAACCCACTTAGCCCCACGCTGGCTTGCGTTATGTATAAGGTCTCTCAGGGCGTCCTCATTGTCATTGATAAGGGGGATAATCGGGGAGATAGCGATTCCTGTCGGAATACCGTTACTGGCAAGGAGCTCGATGCTGTCCAATCGTTGTTGGGGGGTTGGAGAGTTACCCTCGATAAGCCTTGAAAGTTCACGGTCAAGGGTAAGAAGGGTGAAAGTAACACGAATTCGGCCCAGCTTTGCATACCGACGCAGTATTTCCAGATCATTGATGATATAGCAGGATTTTGTCTGTATATTTACGCCGAGCTTTTGGTTCAGGAGAAGCTCGAGGATTTCTGTAACGATTTTATTTTTCGGTCTTTCCGGATGATAGAAATCCCTGAATAACCCGAGTCCGATAACCTCACCATTGGCAGGGAGTCCGCTTACGTATCTGATTCCCTTAACTCGTGTATTGTTTTGAGTGTTGCAGTAGCAGCATCCAAATGGGCACATGCTGTAGAGGTCGATATAATACCGGCACCAGTACCAGTAGTCAATTCTACTGAGGCGCACAAGATCGGGAGAAACAGGGGTGTACCTTTTTTGCACAATTTTGCCTCCACAATTGGGCTAATGTCTTGCATAGCGAACTTCGGATAAAGAGTTCGCCGGCACTAAACTAAGACGTACCCGACGGGTACTCTGGTTTTATTCATGTTTGCATACTAATTGTCTAGGTGTAGAAAAATTTGACATTTGCTTTTTTTTAATTTTCGAAGTAAAAGGGAGAAATATGAGAGATTTATGTTGAGTAGGGAGATCCTCATGAAGGTAAAAATCTTATACGGTGCTCCCGTTTATACGATGGATGAGGCGGGAAGCAGGGTTGAGGCTGTGGTATTTGATACTGAAATAAAATTCGTCGGTGACAAGGGTGCAGCGATGAGGCTCTTTCCAGAGGGAGAAGTGATCGAATTTCGGGGGGGCTGCATACTTCCTGGTTTTATTGACAGCCACCTGCACCTGAGAGATCTTTCACTCCTGTTTAAGGATCTCGACCTCACTCAGGTTTATGACAGGGAGACTCTTATCCAACTGGTGGGAGAAGTGGCATCGGGAAAAGGGGAGAATGAGTGGGTGTTCGGTGGGGGTGTTGATTTTTCGATCCTCGTCCAATTGACGAAAAAGGAGCTCGATGGTGTATCTCCGAAAAACCCGGTGCTACTCTACAGCAGGGATATGCACTCTGCTTTGGTGAATTCTGCTGCGCTCGACAGAGCAGGTATAGATAGATCTCGTGGTGACCTGATAGGCGGTAGGATAGAGAGGGGTCCGGATGGAAGTATAACAGGCATACTCAAAGAACGCGCAATCGACCTGGTAAAGAAACATCTTTCCTATCAGGAGGTAACAGATGGCCATAGAGCGATAGAAGGCGGGATAAACAAACTGGTTCGTGAAGGAATTACGACCTTTTGCGATTGTAGTATACACGGAACGGGTTCCCTGATGCATGCACTTTTAGAGCTCAACAGCAGAGGCAAAATGAACATGAGGGCTGTTGTGATGTTCTCGGATCGCGAGGCATCTCGGCTTGGAGCGATGGGTATCCGGTCTCAGTTCGGGAATGAGAGTATCAGAATTGGTGGCTGCAAGCTTATTCTCGACGGCTCTCTCTCATCACTCACCGGCTATATGAGCAGACCCTACAGGGGAGGGAAAAACCGTGGTATACTCCTCATGAATGAGCGTGAGCTCTATCAGGTTTTAGAGCGATCATACTCCGATCTCATCTGGGTTGGGGTGCATGCAATCGGTGATAAAGCGAACGAAATTGCTCTGGATGCGTTCGAAAAACTTGGCACTGAGAAGAAAGTCCCGAATTTATTAAAACGGATAGAGCATGCTCAAACACTACGGGATGTTGACATCGATCGATTTCCATCAATCGGGGTTATACCGGTTGTAAATCCTGTACATATACCATTTGATCGCAAAACCGCCCTGCTCTTTATGGATGCAGATGCGAGACTTCAGCATCGTCTTGGGAGCCTTCTTGCAGCGGGAGCAACACTGGCGATTGGTTCCGATGCTCCTGTTGCATCGGTTAATCCCTTTCATGGAATATATCCTGCCGTTGAAAGAAAAGATTTCAATGATGGCCAGGAATTGCGGTTTTTTCCACATGAAGCCATTCAGTTAACCGATGCAGTTTATGCCTATACCATGGGTGGAGCAAAAGCTTTGGGTCTTGCCGAAGAAATCGGAAGTATCGAGCTGGGAAAATATGCAGACCTAATACATCTGTCCCATGATATTTTTACCAGGGGGGTACAGTCTCTGAAGCGAGTGGAGGTGTTGCACGCTTTTATCGGTGGGCGTCTCATCTACCAAAAGATTTGAATTATGCGGTTTATGGCATACTCCTATCAGGATCAATCCGAAGATCAGCGAGGTATTCACCCAGCGCGATCACAACGTTAATGTTGCCAGTGGGAGGAAGAATATCCCCAACATTAACGATCACACGACCATTGAAGGCCTGAACGATACGTCTACCGAATTCGGTGATTTTATCGGGCGGGGTTCCAATGGTAAAAAGTGATGCAGGTATCCCACAGTAACAGCTCATCCCAGAGGTTAACGATGCGGCAAGCTCCTCAACCTCATAGTTGAACATAGGAGCCGGTGTGCAGCCATCAAGGAGATCAAACCCAGTTTCACCGATGAACGGCAAATATCCCTTGAAGTTTCCATCAAGATGTGTTGATGCGTATTTACCAGCTCTGTGGATGATCGCGCATGCCTTACGGTAAAAGGGAATGCAGTAACGATGGTAAAGAGGAGGGGAGATTAGGTTTTCATCCGCATGATCGGATATGATGATAATAGTACCAGGGGCATTCGACGCAAGATTCACAAAACGAATATCATGGTACTCCTGAAACTCCAGGAAGTCCATTATGATCTGCTCGTAATCGTACAACGCATAAACTGCCGCTTCAAAGCCCATATACTCATGAATGAGCTTGCCGAAGGGTGATCGAAACAGGACGATGTCACACACTCCGAACCCTTCTGTTTCCGATAAAAATTGTTCTACCCTATCAAAACGGGGAATGTAAACGGTATTTTCGATGATATATCTGATGATGTCCAGATCTCGCAAGTCCTTTACCATGTGTCCGTACTCAGACCAGGATCCCTCTGCATCGAGCTTATAGGTCCGGACGAGGTTGCCGCGGGGAGTCTTCCAGGTAACGGTACGTTGGTGATTCTCGTCCGCGATAGTTTTTTCGATATTGCCTCTGTAGCGTTCCTCATACCAATCGTATATGTGGACAGGCAGGCCCCAGTCGAACTCGCGATAAAAATCTGTAAAACGGAGATGAGATAATTGGTCAGGGAGCAGGCTGTCATGTTGGTATAAGGGAGCATCATCGGGAATGTACTGACCAGGTAAAAAATGCTGTTCTGTCCCCAACCCAAGACGGGAAGCCTGATACCAGGTGGTGATATCGGGGAAAAAGGGCACCCGATCGGTTGGTTTGCCTTCGAGAACCCTGAAGAAACGCTGCCTGTTCGTCATTAAAGATAGACAACCTTGCCAGTTTCGTACGATTCAACTGCAGCAAAGCAGATTTTCAGACTGTTTACGGCGTCTTCGACATGTTCAGTGAGATCGATATCCTCAACAATCGCCCGATACAGGTATTCCTGCTCACGTTTGCACAATTCATTATGATCCGGCTCATCATCGATTTTAATGATCTGGTCCTTTTTGGCAGGCTTTCCCTGTACATCTGTTTCGCTGGAATGCAGGATAATGGTATCCACAGTTGTATGGCCCGAAATATCGGAGGGATCAACCGCAGACAGATCCTTGTCGATACTCACGCATCCCTTCGGACCGATAACATCTTTCACAAAATATGCTGACTTACTCATCATGGGACCCCAGCCCACCTCGTACCATCCGACGGATCTGTCCTCGAACACCACCTGCAACTGTCCATAATTAGTCATATCAGTGTCGATTTCATCGGAAACACGGGCCGATATCCCCTGAACGAGCCTCGGTTTTGACCGTGTCATCTGACACATAACGTCGACGTAGTGTACGCCGCAATCAACAAGGGGCGGCATTTTTCTGATAAACGTTTTGTGAAGCTCCCACTCGCGACCAAAGCTCTGTTGATTTAAATTCATGCGCATAATGAGGGGTTTCCCGAGCTGACGGGCAATTTCAATGAACTTTATCCACGCGGGATGCTGGCGGAGTATGTAACCAATAACCAGTTTGCAGCCAGTCTTTTTCGCAACCTTGGCCACATCCTCTGCCTCTTCAACTATCCGGGCAATCGGTTTTTCCATGAAAATATGGCATCCCTTTCTCATAGCATGGATGGAGAATTCTGCGTGAGTGTCAGTATAGGTATTGATCGATACTATATCGGGTTTCACTTTTTCCATCGCCTTGTAGAAATCAGTAAAGATTGGGATAGTCAATCCCAGGTTATCCGCCAATGTTTCAGCTCTGGATATGTTTTTAGCAACTACGAATCCGGCAATATCGTATCCGGGAAGCTGGGAATAACCTAAAGCGTGGGATGAACCCATGTCACCGACACCAACGACAAGAACTCGAAATTTCTGCTCCATATGACCTCCTCTCATCGTATAAGTTGACCCGCTATATCTATGGGCACTTCATCGATGAAGGCATTGTTCGGATTGAAGATCCGGTGTTCATCGAGAACGAGCCCCAATCCAGCGCCCTCCTTTACGGCTGCATGTAGGTTACGCGGCCGCAGGGCATCACCTACGGTCACAAAGAAAATGCCGGCGTCTTTCAGCTTCTGTGGAAAAGACTGATCTGGACGGGTCCAGCAGGTGACAACGTTATCACAGGGAATGGTTGTTCTCTTGAAGTTTTTATCCAGAAGAACCACCTCACCCTTTCCTATTTCGTTTATGGTACAACTCTCGTATACCGTGACGGGGTATTTGAACGGCTTCGATTTTAGCGCTTCTGCATCGGTTTGGTTGAACCATTTGCGAAGAACGTACATATGAATGACCTCAACGCTTGAGGCGAATTCCTTACGATCCGTAACAACTGCCACTTCCTTTCCAATCGAAGCAAGGTGGGCTACCGTATCTGTTGCAGGATAATGATCACCCCACACGATGACTTTTGTTCCTTCGAGTTTTTTGGGTTTTCGACCATCCTGAGGATGAAACTCACAGCTCACCTTCGGGCAGGCAACAACTTCCTCAAAAGGAATAACACTATCCTTGAGGCCGTTCACTTCGGGTACGTAAGATTTAGCTCCGGTGGCGTTCACCACAACATCGTAATCCTTCAGGTCGTTGACGTCAGGTGTTGTACAGAGCTTAGCATCGATTTTAAGGTCCGCGATCTGATACCGAATCCAGTCGGTGTACCATTTCATCTTTTCCTTTCCAGGGGTTACGCAGCATCCAAGTATAGCACCACCGAGCTCGCCGGTTTTTTCGAATATGGTTACACGGTGGCCGCGTTCATGAGCAACGCGTGCTGCCTCCATACCTGATGGACCACCACCGACCACTGCAATCTTGAGAGGTTTTTTTGTTTTCTCCATGATAGCGAACTTACTGTCACCACAGGCCGGGTTAATGGCACAGCCGATCTCCTTCTTTGCCATTAAGGATTCTTGCCAACAGCCGGTAAGGCAGGAGATGCATTTTCGTATGGCCTTCACTTTTCCATACTTGGTTTTTAAGGGCCAGTAAGGATCGGCAAGCATTTGACGTGCAAGACCAACCATATCCGTCTTGCCCTCAGCCAGGACCTGTTCACAGTACTCGGGAGTACGGAGCGTATGGCTGTTAATGACGGGTATCTTAACGACCTTCTTGAGTGCTTCAGATGCGTACATCGTCCACCCCTCAGGATAATACATTGGATCGAAACCAGCTCCTGGGCTCTCCTGAACGCACTGGCTCAAGTCTAAAGCGGCGACTCCGGCTTCCTCGAGCAGTTTTGCAACCTCGATGGATTCGGGAAGCTCGCGACCACCTGGTACCCATTCGTCGACAGAGTAGCGGAAGAGAACGGGAAAATCCATACCGCATTTCTTGTGTATCGAATCAACTATGGCAAGGGGAAATCGCATCCGGTTTTCGAAAGTTCCCCCGAACCGGTCGTTGCGTTTGTTCAGGTAGGGGCTCATGAATTGGGAAATGAGATATCCGTGAGCGGCATGCAGCTCAACGGCGTCAAAACCGGCCTGCATCAGTCTCCAGGCAGCCTCTGCAAACTGTTCGATCAATTCGATTATCTCATCGGTGGAGAGAACGCGTACAGTTTTTTTACTTTCATCCTCGTTGGCGTAAACGATTACCCGGCTTTGAGACCAGGGGAGCTTCACCGCTTGATCCATAGAACTCAGCTTGCCTTCCCTCGGCAGTGCTGCCTGACGGCCGGGATGTTGCAGTTGCACTGCACACCTGGCCCCGTACCGGTGCATGGCTGCTGCTAGCCGTGTGAACCCTGGTATGTAGTTGTCGTCATCTATAACGAGGCCAGTGACTGTTGAACGACCCGTCTTTCCTTCTGGAGAGGTAGCTCCAACGATGATTAAACCGGTACCTCCCTTTGCGATCTCGCTGTGATGGTATATATCCCGATCGCTTACAGAGCCGTCTATATGTGATGAGCTGATATCCGTGGGAACATGGCAAATTCTGTTTGGAACTTCCATTCTACCTATCTTGATCGGTTCGAATAGATGCTTGAACACGCTCATGTACACCTCCTCACGGAGACTTCTGAAGAAATCCTGATATCATACCTTGTGGAATACAAAAAATAAACTGGAAAAGCCATTATACACTTTCATAGGGTAATAGTCAAAAATTTGTTTGACAATTAGTTAGAAGGACTAGTAAAATATACGATTGTTTATACACAAACAGTTACCTATTTCAATTATGAAATGAAATAAATCTATGGGGAGGTGTTTCTATGAGGAAAATTTTATTAGTGTTGATCGTTGTTGTAGTGCTCGCTGTTTCCACCATACTCGTATTTGCAAGCGGAGAGGGCGAGAAAAAGGAAGAGGAGCTCAATATCGGCGTTGTTATACCCTATGAGATTGGCTGGTTTACCGCGTTCCATCAGGGATTCGAGCTGGTAGCTGATGCCGAGGGAGCTAATGTGAACTGGCAGTACAACAACTACAAGGCCGATGAAGAAACTAAAGCAGTTCAGAACCTCATTACCCTGGGTGTTGACGGAATGAATATCACCTCAGTCAGCCCTGCGGCTGCCGAGTACTCCTGCCGTCTGGCCAATGAAGCAGGTATACCGATTCAAATCACCGAAAGCGGCATTGCCGAGGGAGAGGGTAAGCCCTTTGCGGATGTAGACTTCAACTGGTTCGAGATCTACCATACTGTTGCTGAGAGTATTAGAAAAGACGAATCAGGGGATCTTGAGGTCATCTGGATACAGGGCTTTGCAGGTACACCACCGGTCATGCAGGGCATTCAGGGTTTCGAAGAAAAAATTGCTGAACTGAATGGTATCAAACTGGCCACTGATGTTCAGTATGGTAATTACGCAACTGCGCCGTCTCTGGACATAACCAAGACACTCGTGCAATCAGGTGTCGAGTTCAACGTTGCGATCGGTGCCTGTCAGGAGATCACAGACGGCATTATTCAGGGTCTCAAGGAGGAGAACGTGAACCTCAACGATGTCGCCATCATAACGGTCAACGGCGGACCGATGGATATTGAAAACTTCAAAAGAGGAGACCTGGATTACGCCTTAAGCCTGTCTCCCGGCCTTCACGGTATGATCTGCGCCAAGAACCTCATTTCCTACCTGAAGGGCGAAAAATACCAAAAGAAGAGCTACTCACCGATCGTATGGGTTGACAGGAGTAACTGGGAGGAGAAGCTGATTCCCTGGGACGTGGATGAAAGCTGGTTTCCTGTGGTCGATGAGTTCGTGAAAACTGGAAAGTACAAGCCAGAGCTTCGGAGCATGTAAAGGTTCTTGTAAATCTTTCAATTATTTAAACGGGGGTCTCTCTCTGGTGGAAAGAGACCCCTTGATTTTTATAGGTATGTGGTGCATCATATTGTCTGATTAGACACGGGGGTGGCGGTTGGAAACTAGTAATATCCTCGAAGCTTTACAGGTAAATAAGAGTTATCCCGGTGTACAGGCACTTGATGCGGTTGATTTCGATCTGCGATACGGGGAGGTACAGGGCCTTGTCGGACAAAACGGAGCAGGCAAGTCAACCTTTATAGAAATAATCGCAGGTTCGATTCGACCGGATTCCGGGCAGATCACACTCGATGGGCAGAAATATACCCATCTTGACCCATCCTCTTCCATTGAGCTTGGAATACAGACCGTACATCAGGAAAATCAGCTCGTGGAGGAGTTGTCCGTTGCGGAAAACATATATCTCTACGATCTGCCACAAAGCCGTTTTGGATTCGTTAAGCTTGCCACCTGTATTGAAGCGGCTGATGCACTGCTTAATGAACTGGGAATACATATCTCGTCTGGAATGAAACTTACCGATCTAACACCTGTACAGAAGAAGCTTATCAGCATCGCAAAAGCATTTTCGAGAAGAGCCAAGATCCTCATTCTCGACGAACCCACCGCAGCTCTTGACACACAGGGTAAGAACATTCTGTTTGAAATCGTCCGACGGTACACAAAAAAGGGATTGAGTGTTATCTACATATCCCACCGCCTGGGAGAGGTGTTCGAGATATGTGACCGTGTGACCATCTTCAAGGACGGAAAAAAGATCACCACCCATACAGTAAACGAAACAAACATGGACACGATTATCCGAGAAATGATTGGTAAATCAACAACCTCTCTCATGACCAGAAGTGCTATCGAAGGAATCGAGTTGGAAAAGGATACCCTCGAGGTGCAGGATTACTCAAAACAGGGCGTCGTGGACCATGTGTCCTTTTCTGTACGGAAAGGAGAGATATTCGGCATCGGCGGACTTGTGGGAGCGGGAAGGACCGAGCTTGCCCGCATGATCTTCGGTCTGGACGAGAAGGATTCGGGAAGTCTCGTTTATTGCGGCAGAGACATTACACCCTCCGATCCGAACGACGCTATCAGGAAAGGAATCGGACTGCTCACCGAAGACCGAAAGGACAACGGACTCGTGATTATACGTCCGATTTACGAAAACATAAGCCTTGTCCGGTTTGCAAAGGGTAAAGGAGCCTTTATGAACCTGCCAAAGGAGCGAGAAGAAACGGAGTCCATGTCGAATCAGCTGAATGTGAAGACCCCAACCATTTCCCAGCTGGTAATTAATCTGAGTGGCGGAAACCAACAGAAGGTCGTACTCGCCAAGTGGCTTTTCGCGGAGGCAGAGATTCTTATATTTGACGAGCCGACAGTGGGAATCGATGTGGGCAGCAAGAGCGAAATATACCGGTTAATGGATGACCTTGCGAAGAAGGGAAAGATAATCATCATGATATCCTCCGATAATCCGGAGCTCATCTTAATATGTGATCGGGTGGGAATAATGCGATTCGGAAAACTCGTGAGTATACTGGAAGGTGATCAGATCACCGAAGAAAACATGGTAAAATACTCAATGGGGGTTGTTGAAAAGGATTGAAAATGAAGATCAAAGTATTTGCCAGAGAAGGTAAGGGACGGAGAATTAATCAATCTACTATGCTCATCATACTGATCGTTGTGGTCGCTATCGTGGCAACGATAGTTAACCCAAAATTCCTGCGTATTACAAATATCATTAACATCTTTCAACAGATTTCAGTGTTGGGTATTGTGGCCTGTGGTGTTGGTATGCTCCTCGTCTCCGGTCATATAGATATCTCGGTAGGTGCTCAGGTTTCGCTCCTTGGTATCATTCTTGCGGGAATCATTCAGCATGTTGGCGGAATATCACCGGATGCAGCAAATGCATGGCTTCAACCCTTCGCCATTCCTATGGCTTTCGTTGTTTCCTTCATCGTCGGATTCATTATGGGTTTAGCAAATGGGATCACTGTAATAAAGTCCAGGGTGACCTCATTTATTATCACTCTGGGATTCGCCTCGGTATACAAGGGTATTGCACTTCTCGTAAGCGGCGGTGCCTCATATATGCTCTTTGGAAGATTCGAATGGCTGGGACGAGGCAGGATATTGAACTACATCCCTATTCCTATACTCTTTTTCCTTGGCATCGTTTTCCTTACCCACATTATTTTGAAATACTTGCGGTATGGAAGATTTCTCTATGCCATTGGCGGAAACAGAAAAGCTGCGTTCGTATCGGGAATAAAAACTGACCGAGTAACACTAACAGGCTATGTTGTAGTCGGTCTCCTGAACGCGCTGGCGGCATTGATACTCATTTCGAGAGTCGGGTCTGCCCTGGCCACCACCGGGGAGGCCTACGCTCTGGATGCGCTTGCCTCTGTTATAGTTGGAGGAGTGGCTATAACAGGTGGCAAGGGGAATGCTTTGAGCTTCTTTCTGGGTGTCGTTCTTATCGGGTTATTGGGGAACGCACTGATTATCATGAACGTCAATCCATATGTACGGGACGTGGTAATTGGCTCAATAATCATTGCCGCGGTCACCATAAGCCACCTAACAAGCGAAAGATAGCAGAAGGCACACTAAGAATAACAAATTCTTTTATCAGGATAGAACACAGTACGAGAGGGGATTAGAGCGCCGGTAGTAAGCAGGTTAAAATGACCATGCCCGGAAACTGGGGATATTGAGAAAAATAATGGAGTAATCCTATGAGAAAGATAGATTTGCTCTCGACGATTAGCGGTTCCTTATTCGAGGATTTCTACCCAAAGGCGTGGGATATTCGGAAGATCGATAGTTGTTGCAGCCAAAAGCCTGAAGAGGTATTCAAGAGAGAGAAGTGGTGGCACAAGGATTTTTCACCAGTACAAGCAGACACCCTCGATGAGTTCAATACATTAATGGGCCACGAAATTGCTTTGCAGATCCTGCGGGCGAAGGAGGAGGGTAGACAGGTTATTGTTATCCTGTCAGCCGGACCTATGGGCATGTATAAATGGGCTGCAGAATTCTTGAATGTATGGAGTATTGACTGCAGGCATGTTCACGGTTTTAACATGGACGAATGGTGTGACCGTGATGGCAATACACTGCCACCGTCGAATCCGGGAGCTTTCAGAAACGCCATGGAAGCTGCCTTTTACGGTCGGCTCGGAAAATATACAGTACCGGAAAAGCAGAGGCATTTTGCCACCAGGGAAGAATTGCCGCGTTATGCCGAGCAGATTTCGGATCTTAGGACGAAAGGTGCCAAATTTGTCCTCATTTACGGAATCGGATGGGTGTTTCACATCGCCTTCTGGGAGCCTCAATTTGCCGCGGATTATACAAGCATGGAGGAATGGATAAAACCTACTCACCGTATAGCTGCGAAGCTACATCCGCTCACGATAATACAGAACTCCATTACCAGCTTCAAAGGCAGGATCACCCTTGTTCCCGCCAGAGCAAATACGATTGGACCTGGTATATTTCTGCAGGCTGATTACACAATAGGCGGAGTTGATGGATATCTGCCGGCACGAAAGATGATTTATCAAAGCATGGCGCTCTGGGTTACACTCAAATACGGACCGGATATGTGGATTCCTTCAAGCGTCATGCCCGGGTATCCTGGAAAGCTTTTTTTTATAAAGGAACTGGCAGGGCCTTTGGAGCCTGAGGTTAACTGACATAGAAGGCAATGAACAACAATATATTGATCTATAACGGACGGGTTATTGCAGAGACCCATTTCATTCCATCGGGATACGTTCATGTTAAGAATGGGAGAATCGCCTCAATAGGCGAGGATTGGAATGGAATTAAGGCGGAGCAAAAAATCGATGCCAAGAATCATTTCATTTCTCCGGGATTCATAGACCTTCACACCCATGGTATTATGGATGTCGACTTCATGGAGGGTGACGTGGAGACCCTTGTCCGTGGACTAAGTGCATACGCCAGTTTCGGAGTAACGAGAGTTGTGGGTACGACTCTTTCCAATCCCATTGATGCAATCATCGCACAGGTGGGGCGTTTTAGAGAAGCGAAAGATCAAACAGAATACGGTGACATTCTTCATGGTGCCCACATAGAAGGGCCCTGGCTTGCTCCTCGATGCAGGGGTGGCCACGCATTAGAGTACCTTTGCACACCGGAGAAAGAAGATGTTAATCGCCTGCTCGGTGAAGTTGGTGATGTTATTAAGACTCTGACCTTTGCACCCGAATTGCCTAACTCGGTATGGCTTGCTGAACAGCTTTCCCTTCGAGGCATCGTAGGTGTCGTGGGTCACACCGAAGCCAGTTTCGAAGACGCTGAGAGTGTCATCCGTGCGGGTGTTAGACATGTAACACATATGTATGACACTACCCTTGGGTACAAAGAAAACCCCGATGAAGCACTGGTGATGATGCCCGGGATGGAAACAGCAGTGCTGATGCATGATGAGGTGAGTATTGAACTCATTGGGTGTCCCGTACATGTACCGACTCCTTTTTTCAGGTTCATCAACAAGGTGAAACCCAGGGATAAAAAAGTAATCGTCACAGACTCACTTGTGGGGACCGGTATGCCTGAGGGCTCGGTCTTGACCTATAAGGACGGCAGGAGGGTGTATGTCTCTGAAGGGGTGCTGCGAATGATTGATGATGATCCGATGACTAACGGGAACTTAACCGGAAGTGCCGTTACCATGAACGTCGCCCTGAAAAGACTCCAGAATTATGCTCAAATTCCCATCGATGAGGCTGTTAGGTGGGGGAGCATTAATCCGGCAACTACAATCGGCATCGATCGAGAGACAGGTAGTATTAGGATAGGAAAGTTAGCCGACATCGTTCTCATGGACGATGATTATAATATTAAAATGACATTTCTGAAGGGTAGACCAGTATTTAAAACCCCATAGGTATCGTGTCCCTCCCTAATCATGGTGTGAATAGTAAAAGGGGAAGTTCGAAAAAGTATTTGACAAAAAAAAGGGGAGCGATTAAGTTTACCTATCCCGAAATGGGAAAGGATCTTTTATAAAGGAGCTATGATAGGTGGCTGAAGGCAGAGTTAAGTGGTTTAATGAAAAAAAGGGGTATGGTTTCATCACCATGGAAGATGGGAACGATGTCTTTGTGCATTATTCCGATATAGAAGCGGAAGGATTCAAGACATTGAACCAAGAACAGATGGTATCATTTGAAATCAGACAAGGACCAAAAGGTCCACAGGCGATAAACGTTAAACTCATATGAACTGATTTTAATTGCACTTCGCATTTCCCTCCTTTTGCCGCTGCAGGCGGTAATCGTACAATTCCTATTCACGGTGCACAGGATAGGTACATTGAAAAAGAGAATACTTACCGGAGACAGGCCCACAGGGAAGATGCACCTGGGGCATTATGTGGGAACACTCGTTAACAGAGTTCGTCTGCAGGATGAGTACGAGTGCTTCTTTATTATTGCCGACCTTCATACCCTGACAACCAAACCCCAGAAGGACAACATAGAACAGATTAAGGAAAACCTCAAAGAGATGGTACTGGACTACCTGGCAGTGGGCATCGATCCTGATAAATCTGTTATCTATCTGCAGTCCGCTGTTCATGAGGTGTATGAACTGAACCTGTTTCTGGAAATGCTCGTGAATGTACCGCGATTATCGAGAATGCCGAGTCTCAAGGACATGGCAAAGACAGCTCACCTCAACGAGATGCCCTTTGGACTGCTCGGGTATCCGGTGCTGCAGGCTGCAGATATTCTCCTCCCCAGAGCCCATCTGGTTCCCGTCGGAAAGGATAATGAAGCGCATGTTGAGATCACCAGGGAAATTGCACGGAGATTTAACAGCTACTATGGGGAGGTCTTCCCGATCCCCGATGTGATGGTTGGGACTGTTCCGATACTGGTTGGAACAGATGGGAGCGCAAAAATGTCGAAGTCTCTGAACAATACCGTGTACCTGTCAGATGATAGAAAGACGGTGAAAAAAAAGGTATTCGGCATGTATACCGATCCCAAAAGAATTTCCGCTGATATTCCGGGCAAGGTAGAGGGAAATCCGGTGTTTATCTACCATGAGGCCTTCAATACAGATAAGGCTGAGGTCGATGAGCTCAAAGAGCGATACAAAAAGGGAAAAGTGGGTGATGTAGAAGTAAAGGAGCGTCTTGCAGTAGCACTCAACTGTTTTCTCGACCCGATCAGGGAGCGAAGGGAGCAGTTCGTCGATAGGAAGGGATTCGTTGAGGAGGTAATTTACGACGGTACTCTTCGCATGAGAGAAGAAGCAAAAGAAACCCTTGCTCTGGTGAAAAGGGCAATGGGGATAACGGGGACGTGGAACAGAATACGGCGGAAGGTAGAAGAGGTTCGAAAGAAGAGAGAGGGGCTCTAGACAATTTTGCTTTCTCTTTTTCCTATATGTTGTTATACTGTATCTCAGAGTTGCACCATGAGAGGGGGTGAAACAGATTGGCTGTCGTGAAAGTCGAAGATGGTGAAAGTATTGATAGGGCGTTGAAGCGATTTAAAAGGGAATGTGAGCGGGAGGGAATCCTGCGCGAATGGAAGCGAAGGGCTTATTACGAAAAGCCTGCAGAACAGAGGAAAAATAAAAAAAAGGCTGCTGAAAGGAAGAGATTGAAGAAATTACGAAAGATGCAGTCAAAATCCTATAGACGGTATTAATTCCGTTTGAATGTGTTTCATCTCCCCTTATTTTTATAATAAGGGGTTTTTTTTATTTATTTTGGCCTCGGGTTATTAGTATGAAAGGTAAAAAAACAGTACTCATTATGGGGCTCGGCAATCATGGGGGTGGTGCCGCTGCAGCCAACTATTTTTCCTCAATGGAAGATAGTGTTATCGTTACCGATCTGAAGACCAAAGACAAGTTGAAGAAAGGCCTGTCCCTTATAAAGAAACCTGAACGGATCCGTTTCGTATTTGGACATCACGATTTACGAGATTTTCGGGATGCCGATCTTGTAGTAATGAATCCGGCTGTTCCACCTGATTCTCCCTATATTGCACATGCCCGGAAACATGGTACCCGAATTGAGACCGATATGGGAATCTTTCTCGATAAAACAAAGAACCTGACTGGGGACATTATCGGCGTTACGGGAACAAAGGGCAAGTCGACCACCGCAGCACTGATACACAGGATCACGCAATATGAATACGGGGAAGCATTGATTGGAGGAAACATTACCGTTTCCGTTTTCGATCTGCTGCCCAAGGTAAGGAAAAACTCGTGCATTGTTCTTGAGCTCTCAAGCTTTCAGCTGGGAGGCATAGAAAATAAAGGTTTCAGTCCGCCTTATGCAGTTTTTACCAACTTTTTTGAGGACCATTTAAACTTCTACCCTGGGAAAGAGGAGTATTTTCAGGACAAGTCGGTAATATACAAATTTCAAAAGAAGGGTGATGTTGTTGTATTAAATAGAGAAAATACTGTTATAGACCTCCTGAAAAGAGGGGAGGGTGTACGGCAAGTCAGTTTCGGGCTTGGAGAGAATTTTGATGATGATGGAAGCTACGTAAAAGACGGCCTTATTTATTACAGAAGGGCAAAGAAGGATGTGCCGGTTCTGGATACTGGGAGCATCAAGATGCCAGGACGGCATAATCTATACAATGTCCTTGCAGCTGTTGCGGTGGCCTGTTGCAGAGACATACCGCCAGATAATATTGCTCGTGCAGTGGGCGATTTCTCTGGACTGGAGCATCGGCTCGAATATGTTTGCACAAGAGACGGAATCCGTTTCATCAACGATTCTGCTGCCACAGCGCCTGAAGCTGCGATTCAGGGGATAATGAGTGTCGCCCGACCCCTCACACTGATCGCGGGAGGGTACGATAAGGGCCTTGACCTTGATGCCTTTGCAGAAACAATAAACAGCCAGGTTACCTCTTTAATCCTGCTGAAAGGAAGTGGAACGGATAGACTCATAAAAAAAGATTTAAAAATAAGCTACTCAATATTCGAAAATCTCAGTGAAGCCGTGCAATTCGCCTTCCACGTGTCCTCCCCATCAACAACGGTTCTTCTCTCTCCGGGTTTTGCAAGCTTTGGTATGTTTGATAACGAATTTGAGAGAGGCGCACAATTTAAAGCGCTTACTGAAAAGATTACAGCATCTCGGGATATACTGAAAGGGGGTATGTTCAATGATAAGGGCAAGGAATGATGATGAACAGAGTAAAATCGATGAAGCGATTTCAAGCGGTCAGGACCACCTCTTTCGTTTTTGGGATGAGCTGGATGAGCTTGGGAGGAAGCATCTCACTGAAGATATTATGAAATTAGATTTTGGCTTTGTGCAGAGGGCCAAGCCGCTTCTGAAGGAGAAAACGCCACAAAGACGAACCGTTAAAAAACCCAATGTTATTACCATTCATCGCTCTGAGGACGAAAAGCAAGAGGAAAAAGAGGCTGCACAGCGGGGAAGCGCCGCTATTGCTGAAACCAGGGTCGCGGTTTTTACGGCTGCTGGTGGCCAGAGCTCGCGTCTTGGACTGGATGCGCCAAAGGGCACTTATCCGGTGAGCCCGATCCGGGAAAAATCACTCTTTCAGGTGCACGCAGAGAAGATAGTAAATATACAGGATAAATTCGACGTTACTATTCCATGGGTAATTATGGTAAGTGAAACAAATAGAGATGCTACTTCTCAATTTTTCAAAGAACATGATTTTTTCGGTCTTAAACAAGAATACATCAGATTCATCGAGCAGGGTATGTTCCCCGCGATGGATGGAGATGGAAAGATTATCCTGAGTGAACGTGATCGCATTTTCTTAAATCCCACAGGTCATGGTGGTACCTTTGATGCACTGAAGAGCTCAGGTACACTTAACTGGCTGGAGGATATTGGCGTAGAGGAGATATTCTATTTCCAGGTCGATAATGTGCTCGTAAAGATTCTCGATCCGGTGTTTATTGGCTATCACCTGCATGATGGTTGTGAAATGTCCTCAAAGTGTGTAAAGAAGCGTGATGCGAACGAAAAAATCGGGGTCTTTGTCATTGAAGGTGGAGCACCAACCGTTGTAGAATACACCGAGCTCGTTTCTATTGATCTGGAAGACGGTGGAGATACAGACCAGCTCTGGGCCGGAAATGTAGCCATACACTTGATCAACCGTCAGTTTGCACAACAGGGGAAAGGGGGTGTTCGGGACCTTCCACTTCACGTTGCTCACAAGGCGATTCCTATGGTGAACGACAAGGGAGAGAAACTAAGGCCTGATAAACCAAACGGATATAAGATTGAGACATTCATTTTTGATGCACTTAAATATACAAGGCATTCCGTAATTATGGAAGTTGCGAGACTGGAAGAGTTCTCACCCCTTAAAAATCGGAGCGGGGAGGATTGTCCGGAAACGGTATTCAGGGACCAGCTGCGTATGTTTGCCTCCTGGTTTGAAGAAGCCGGAATCACGATTCCCCGTAATGAGATAGGTGAACCTCTCTGCAGACTCGAGGTATCTCCCCTTTTTGCGGCGTTTAAAAGGGATTTTATCGAGAAAATCGATAAAAATATGGTCGTCGATGGGGATACCTATATTGACTGAAATCATAATCGCCTCGAAAAATACCGCTAAGATAACCGAAATAAAAAGTATCCTTTTACTCAATGATATTGAATTTCTCGGCTTGGGTGATCTCAATTTCGTTGGCCCGATTGAGGAATCGGGAAGCACCTTTAGGGAAAATGCCCTAATCAAGGCCGAAGTGGTCTTTAATATGTTCCGGCTTCCTGTAATTGCCGATGATTCTGGTTTGGTCGTACCTTTGCTTGACGGGCAACCAGGTGTATTTTCGGCCCGTTTCTCCGGTCCCCGGGCAACGGACGAACAAAACAATGAGCTTCTCCTGCAAAAGATGCAGGGCATGGAGGGGCAGGGGAGAAAAGCATGGTTTTCATGCGTTGCCTTATTCTACTATGCTCAAGGTGAGTACAAGGTAGCTGAAGGCAAGGTCCATGGCACTATTGCAAATACACCAGCAGGTTCTAACGGTTTCGGATATGACCCTCTGTTCTTTCTTCCTCAGTACGGTAAAACAATGGCTCAACTAACTGGAGAAGAAAAGAATAGAATAAGTCACCGGGGAAACGCATTCAGAGGGCTTCGAATCCATATCATGACATTTTTAAAGAACAGAGGGGCGGATAGAGACCATGAAAATTGATGCACTTGTAGGAGTAGCTCTTGTTGGCATTGCGCTTTCCCTGACGAGCTTTCTTGTCATATGGAGCAGGTACAGCATAGAGAGGATCAGTAAAAAAAAGAGTCAGAACATAAGACAGATACTCAGGGAGCGGAAAAGTGGTCGATAGAGCCAAAGTGCACGAAGTGCACGAAGTGCATACAGAGCTTTCGAGAGACCTTACACTATTTCATGTAACCATGATGGGGCTCGGTATGATGATTGGAGCAGGAGTGTTCCTTGGTATTGGAAATTCCCTTTTCGTTGCTGGACCGGGAGGTGCAATTCTCACCTTTGCTCTCAATGGGGTTATAGCACTATTTACCGCTATGTCATACGCTGAGTTGTCATCAGCAATACCCCGTGCAGGTGGTGCATATAACTTTGCCAGGATCGGTTTCGGCCGTGGCCCGAGCTTTATTGCCGGGTGGATGGAATGGTTTGCCTCATCGGTGGCGGGAAGTGTCTATTCACTGACCTTTGCGATCTATGTACTCCGTTACTTCGAACAGCTCGGACTGCTAAGCTGGGTGACCATACCTATGGATATTCTGGTCAAGTACGTCGGAGCAATTGTGGCAATTTTCTTCCTATATATAAACTATAGAGGTGCATCAGAGACAGGTAAAGTTGGCGCTTTCTTTACCGTTGGGCAGACACTCTTTTTAGCCATCATCGGAGTAGTCGGTGTTGTTGTAGCGCTCAGGGAACCCATGCGTTTTCAAAATTTCTCCCCCTTTTTGCCCTATGGATGGTTGCGCATCCTGGTAACCATGGGCTTTACCTATATTGCCTTTGAGGGATTTGAGGTTATTGCACAGGCGGGTGATGAAACCATAGATCCGAAGAGAAATCTTCCGAAGGCGATGATCTTTTCTGTTTACATAGCAACAGTGATCTACGTCGCAGTTGCTTTTGCCACCGTCGTGGCCGTCAGAGAGGATACACCCGGAGTTGTGGGTGCGCCGTGGGAGTGGATCGGCGGATTTCGAGAAAGGGGTTTTGGTGAGGCTGTTTCCCGGCTCCTGCCCATGGGTAATATTTTTCTCACACTTGCAGTTATATTTGCCTCAACTTCGGCCCTCAATGCAACGATCTACTCTGCAACACGCGCTTCATACGCTCTTGGTCGAGACCACATGCTTCCTCCTGGCTTCGCAAAAATCTCCAGAAAAAGAAAAACACCGGTTGTTGCGCTTACCGTTACCGGGTTGATCGTTCTAGCAGTGGCTCTTTTCCTACCGACCATTCATGTAGCTTCAAGTGCGAGTATCATGTTTCTGTTCCTCTTCTTCATGGTGAATCTCTGTGTAATAAAGATACGCTACAACATGGGTGATGAATTGACCTATGGATTTGTCATGCCCTTGTTCCCCCTCTTGCCGATAATTGCCATAATCATGCAGATAATACTCGCCGTCTGGATTGTAAATATGAGTCTCATTGCCTGGATCATCGCACCGAGCTGGATAGCCCTTGGAACTGTAATTTATATCCTGTATTCAAGGAAACATGCCGTACCGGGAGAACATGACATAATTGTCATTGAAGAGGAAGGTGCTCCCGCAGGTGATGAGTTTAGAATTATGGTTTCCTGCGCAAATCCAAACAGCGCTCTCGGCTTAGTGCGTACTACCTATCAGCTCTGCGGGGCAAAAAAGGCCCGGGTGGAGCTTCTTCACATGGTGCCGGTACCGGATCAGGTTCCCCTTTCCGATGCACATAATTATATGTGGGAGGGAAAAGAGGCGATCATCGAGTTAATGCTCTACCTGGCACCTCTTTTTCCGGTAAGCACAGGTATCCGCTACTGCAGGAGCGTGGCGAGGGGAATTCTCAGTGCAATTCGGCAGAAGCACATCGACATGCTGATTATGGGTTTTAGAGGAAGAGGCAGAGCATATGGATTCCACCTAGGAAGTATAATAGACCCGGTAATCGAACGATCAACCTGTGATGTGGTCATTTTCAAGGATGCTCCACATCTTACCTATAAAAAAATACTCGTCCCGGTTGCAGGAGGCCCGAATAGTAATTTTGCCCTTGAAATCGCGAGCATTCTTATGCACAAGGACGAGGGAGAGATAGTGTTGATGACGGTCGATGTTGGAGGAAGAAGATTTGATATTGATCAGTTCATTGCCAATGCCGCTGATTCTCTCAGCATCTCAATTGACAGAGTCCGCAGAAAGATCGTTCTTTCAGATGATGTGGAACATGCGATTCTGAAGGAGGCGGAGGATTATGATCTCGTGGTTATCGGTATATCAAACCTACCATACATGTACCGGGCGGTGCGAAGCACGCTTCCTGCGAGTATTGCACGCTCTATCAGTAAACCCCTCGTTATGGTGAAGGCATTCAGTGGTGTAAGTTCCTTGTTCAGGCGGATTATATAGAAGGCTTTTCGATAAAAAGTGCACAGTTCAGGATATGTAACGACCCGACCATGCCGCAATGAGGGTACCAACGTATCGTGAATCGGATTCATCGCTGAGCAAATGGTCGGCTTTGTCCAGAGATATAAAGCTTTTAGGGTGCCTTGCTGTTTGAAATATATAGGCAGCATTATCGATTCCAACTATTCTATCAAAGGGTGAATGAAATATAAGCAATGCCTTGCCCAGGTTGTAGATCGTATTCTTCATATTCGTTTCATCCAGATCTTTGATAAACTGTTTTCTGATGGTGAACTGCCTTCCGGCAATGACGATTTCAGCTTCCCCCTTCCTTTCCATCTCTTCTGTGCTGAGATTCAAGAGTTTTTTCAAGTGATTTGGTTCACAGGGAGCTGCAATTGTTGCAACTGCCATGGCACTGGGAATCGAACGGGCGGCCTGCAGTGCGGCAGCTCCGCCAAGGGAATGCCCTATCAGGATTTTCGGCGCCGAATACTCTTTCTCG
>CAYFYU010000004.1:76703-92875 GCA_964347455.1 uncultured Spirochaetota bacterium
ATGCAGCGATCAGATCTTCTGTATTGGACGAAAAGTTCGTGTAGGAAAAGTCACCCTCGCTTTCACCAAGCCCCGTAAAATCAAACCGAAAAACCGCTACCCCATGAGCTGTGAGCGCTTTACTGATATTGGATACAGCCTTGAAATTTTTCGTACAGGTAAAACAGTGAGCGAAAAGAGCAAATGGTCCAGAATCTTGTTTGTCTGGCTGATCAAGACGTGCAACCAGTTTCTGTCCCTGCATATTTTTGAAGGTTACCCGTTGAGATTTCATACCGTCACTCCAAAATTATGTTCCTCTAATCATTAAGTATAATGAATAGGTATCGTTCGAACAATAAGACCGGAAATATACTTTACTCATGGGTAATTGCTATTATTTTTACATAAGTGGCATGTTTCGTTTGTTCAGGGACATGCAAATCCTTTGAGGAGTTTTGGGTTTGGGATTAGCAGATAGAGATTATATGAAGGCTGGTTTTAACCAGAAAAGAGAAAAACAGAAGAAGCCGTCTTTCTTTAAGCAGTTGAAGTTTTTCATCTATAGATTGAAAAACGCATTGTTCAAGTCATAATTGAATCGTCTTTTGCTACAAAAGAACTGAGCAGAAACGAATGCCCTCTATTCTCGTTCTCAATACAGGTGAAAAAATAGAAACGAATCTCGTCACTTCTATTCTGGTCGCCCTTCAGCTGAATCACGTACCCATTCATACGGTGTGTGGTGGAAGGGCTAAGTGTGGAAAATGCGCCATCCGAATTGTAAGGGGGAGTGATTATTTAACACGCAAGAGGGAGCTTGAGATTAAACGGCTGGAAATGATTAAAGGCGAAGGGCAAACACGTCTGGCCTGTCAAACCTATACCCGCGGAGATATTGAGATTGAGATTCTGAATATGAATGAATAGCCACCATATTTTGTTTATTGTTTTATATTTATAATTCATCCCCCCGATATTATATTTGATGTTCATCCCATCTAAACGGTTGCTCATATGTATTTGGCATTGGTCGGTTGCGGTATATTCAAAAATGAGATCGAATTTCTTAAATCCAGAACAACGACTCAGATAGATTTTTATTGGCTACCCCAGCGATTACACAATAAGCCCCTTGAGTTGAGAAAATTAATACAGGAAGAGCTTGGTACCATTGATCGAAGCGGAAAGCCCTATGATGCGATTGTTCTCCTCTACGGATTATGCAGCAAGGGAACTGTGGGGATTTACTCGGAGAAGTATCCTCTGGTGATACCCCGGGTTCAGGACTGTATTGCGATTCTACTCGGTTCAAATGGACAATATCGAGAGCATTTCCGGGAGAAACCGGGTACCTACTGGTTCACTAAGGGATGGATAGAAACTGGATTTTCTCCAGGGAAAAAAACAAAGTATAAGGGAGTGTATGATCCCTATAAGGAGAAATATAAGGAGTACAGAAAGAAATTCGATCGGGATATTTCAAATTATCTGATAAATGAGTGGGATCAGCGTTGGATTCAGAATTATACGACCCTCGCATTCATCGATTGGGGAATCGAAGGGGCGAAAGAATTTAAAAAGAAAGCTCGTGAGAATGCAAGAAACCTCGGGCTGGAGTTTGAAGATATAAAGGGGGATCCATCCCTGCTCTTGAACCTGCTCAACAGAAAATGGGACGACAGTTTCCTTCAAATTAAGCCTGGACAGAAACTCGTACCGTCCTATACAGACGAAATAATCACCTGTAGCGGAGAACCCTATCATGATCTACAGGCATTGAGGGAGTTAGAAAGAGTTGATGGCAAAACCGTACCGGGAACAAGGTCGAGAAGCGGATATGGACTTGGCATCGATGCGGGAGGTACCTACACGGATGCTGTTCTATTTGATTTTTCGAGTGACCGGGTGATCGCATGGGCGAAAGCTCTCACCACACACGACAACTATACAATCGGTATTGAACATTCTCTAAAACAGCTCTTCGGGCAGGTTTCCAGTAACCTGGTGGAGATGATCGGACTCGTATCGCTCTCCACAACCCTTGCTACAAATGCAATCGTAGAGGGCAAAGGCGGTCGGGCTGGTATCATTCTTATCGGTTATGACCGGTACACTCTTCAGAACATACATCTTGATCCTTATAGAGTCATAAAGGGAAAGCATTCTATTGACGGTGAGCTCATCGAACCCTTGGATATCGAGGAGGCAGAAAGAGCAATAAGAGAACTGTCCGAACAGGGCATAGATGCCTTTGCCCTTTCCAGCGAGGTAGGAATTCGGAACCCTGAGTATGAGATAGAGGTAAAGGAACTGATAATGAAGAGTACCGATCTTCCCGTTGTGTGCGGAAGTGAGCTTACCGATGAGCTCAACTGTGTAAAAAGGGCAAACACCTGTTTCTACGATGCACGGCTTATTCCCCTGGTTTCCGATCTTCTCTCATCGGTGAAGCAGGTGCTGAGCGGAAAGGGAATAGCGGCACCCATTATGGTTGTAAAGGGTGATGGAACCCTCATGAGTGAGGAGGTAGCGAGAATTCGTCCGATAGAAATGGTACTTTCCGGTCCGGCGGCGAGCGTTATCGGTGGCGCCTACCTTTCGAAAGTGGAGAATGGTTATGTTGTCGACATGGGAGGAACCACGACTGATGTTGCTGTGGTGAAAGATGGTTTTGTAGCGTTCAAAGATGAGGGAATTACTATTGAAGGCTTCAGAACTGCGGTGAAAACAGTGGATGTACATACCTTTGGACTCGGTGGCGACAGCTATATCAAGTATCATTACAAAGGTGGCGATATCAGCATCGGTCCGGAGCGGGTAATACCGATATCCTATCTCGCTGCACAGTTTCCTTCGGTTCTCACCTCATTGAAGGAGAAGGGGTCATCCATGAGGGGTGAGGAGATCCTCGTTCAACCCGCAGATTATTTTGTTTTTCAGAAACCGCTAAGGGGAGACGGTTTCCATCCCCAGGAGATTGAGATACTGAATGTACTGCAAGAGCGCGGGCCCATGAGCAGGACCCAATTGGCGCAGAAGGTGGGTGCCTCTTCAGTAGCTCTGATGCGAACGGAGAGATTGGAATCTTACGGCAATATACTTCGTTCGGCTCTCACTCCAACCGACATGCTCCACGCTTCAGGTGTAGTATCATTCTGGAGTGATGAAGCTGCAAAACTGGCTCTTTCCCTCTATGCTGAACGAGCGGACTGCACCGAACAGGAGTTCATCGAAATTTGTCTGAGTGAGTTCTATAGACACCTCATCTTTCAGTTATTCACCTTTCTCTTTAAAGGAGAAAAGAGTATTACCGACGAGATTACGCTTTCACATAATCTTGCTCGACACCTGTTTTCCTCCAAAGAAATATTCAACATCGGTATCAAGCTCCATAAACCTATAGTGTTCATCGGAGCTCCGGCGGGTGCTTATGCGGAAAGAATAGCAGAGTTCTTTGAACTAGACGTATTCGTTCCAGAGTTCAATGCAGTTGCAAACGCCGTTGGGGCTATAACCGGGGCCATTCGAGAAAGCGTGAGTATTCTGATTAGGCCTGAGGAGGGCAAAGGATTTACCGCGTATACCACAAAGGAAAAACAGTATTTTAAATCCCTAAGTGATGCAAAACGTAGGATAACCCAGCTGGCAAAAGAGCTGGTTTCGGAAAAGGCCCTGCGAGCTGGTGCACAAAACCTTAACGTACATGTAAAGGTTGAGGATAAGAAGGTCAACTTGTCTGAGAATGATGAGGTTTATCTCGAAACACTCATTACTGCATCGGTATCCTCGGTCCCTGTGATGAAGCATTGATTTCACACCTACGGTAGCTCCGCCAAATAACGGAATCGTAACACTCCTCTCACGATTCTTGTTAACTCTATTAAATTTTGCAATTGAGACAACCAGGGTTTTTAGACTTTTAAAATATCTTGTTTTTTCATATACTTTAGCTATGAAAACCTGCAGGTTCGGCCTGGTTTTTCTTCTGTTTTGTCTTACCTTTCCTCTCTACGGACAGGAAATCGACTCCACCAGTTCGTTGCGATTATTACAGGTATTGATCCGGGAGGGCAGTTTAGAGGAACTGCAGGATGCCTGCCGGGAGCGGGGATTGACAGCCGAGGGAGATATTACAACTCTCAAGAGAAGAATCCTAGATTATGAGAGGGAGTTGGGATCAATACCTTTTGATGAGAGGATTGCCAAAGCCATTGGGGAGGACATAATTCTTCATCGTGCCGATTTCATACGCTATATGCAGGCAGAAAATGGCGATGAACTCATATTTCTAGCTGGAAACGTTGCGATAGAGCAGGCGGGGAGAAGTATAACCGGTGATGAGGTGAGGATTAATAATACACAGGGGTTGATTTCGGGGAGGGGAAACATACGATTCGTTGACGAAAAAAAAATATATGTCGGTGAAGGGTTTTCTTATAGTACAGAAACGGATGAGGGATACTTCTACTCCGCAAAAACCTCACTTGAAGAGTTCATCTACACAGGAACAAGTATTCGAAAGATTTCTGGGCAGGACAAATTCACCGCGAAGGATGTATCACTTTCAACGGACAATATAAAGTATCCGCACTATAGAATTGCCGGTGAGGAGCTCTTTTTTTACGATTCTGAAAAGGTACTGGTAAAAAACGCATCTCTCTATTACGGACAGGATGATCTCGTCAGGCTCCCCTATATGTACCGTAATTTACGTGAGCGGAAGCTGAGGACATCACTATACTTCAGGGAACGCTCTGGTCTCGTCCTGCAGAACACCTATAAACCCCTCTCAACCGATGAGAAAGAGCTCGTCTTAAAAGGTGACTTCTATGAGAGGCTCGGATTCTACTCGGGGGTTGACTTTTCGACGCTCTATCAAAAGGGTGAAACCGATGTTAATCTATCTACGGCTCTTTCAAATGACGTGTACTTCTACGATGAAGTGGTTGAAAACTGGAGCCCCCTTGGACCACCAGGCTCGAGCGAACCAAGTGTAGACCGATCGCTGCGGTACAAAACAGGGCTATATCAAAAATTCGTTTTCAGTAAAACCGCTACAAATACCACCGAGCTTAATGTGCTCTATATTGCTGATCCATATTATGAGTACGATTTCGAAAGAAGAAGTGTCGGATTTGACCCCTTTGACTTTGTCAACCAGGCTGAAGACGATTCTCCCAGAAAAGGAGCTGGGTACTCATGGTATCTGAACAATACGTTTCAGTACGGAAGCTTTGACTGGTACCTCAAAAACAGGGTTAACTTTGAACCCCAGCGGAATACCGACGTTGACATCGTATCCCTGCCCGAATATTATGAGTATCGTTTGTTTACGATAACTGCCCCACAGACAGGCCTTTCACACACCACGACACTCTTTGAGAATGGGTCTCCCATCATCGCCGATATGGACCTCTCAAGTTCTGCGGATTACACACATATTCTTTACTACGATGAGGACGAGAGTCTTGCGAGTGAGCTCCATAAGGCAAATGGGGAGTTAAGCGTGAAAAAGGAATACCAATTCGGGAGCTTATTTCTGCTTACACCGCAGGTTGCCAGTGGTGCCCGCGGCCAGTTTCATACCAACTCTAGTGCCAGTGAGCGTGCAGAGGACAGGAGAAACACCTTTGTCTACGGACAGTTGATCGATGCGTACCGTTTTGGCCCACCTTCCGTGTACTTCGATGTCACCCACGACCTCAAGTATAAATTCATTGGACCGGATGACGATTTTCCATTCAACCGTTTCAGGATTCATGATGTTACACTGAGAGGTCATGCTGAGCTATGGAAGTTGACCGAAGATATTGAAACATTGTACGATCTCCGGCCTACCTACAACTGGACCACGGGAGAATACGAACCCTTCCAATTCGACGCCTCTCATTTTGATCCACTGAGAAATACCCTGACCTTTACACCTGTTGAGCAGATCGCGCTAAGCGACGTTCTCATTTATGATATTGCTTCTTCTCGCTTTAAGACGAATGATCTTGGATTTAATTACAAGAGCAGTGATATAGCTCTGAAAAACCATACATTCATCATTAATTATGATCTTGAATGGCGTCATAATTTTATCAATCCGATAATCGATGAGCTGCGTTCTATCTTCCGCATCGATGCCACCCTTTACCGGTTCTGGTCTGCCTATTTCAGTGTATATTCGAGAAATGAGGAGATCTGGAGATATTTTCCAAACACTGCCCGCGAGCAAGGGATTGAGCCTGTAAACCCGGTGCTCGATCTGTTGAAATCCTATAATTTTTTCAACCGTGATGACAGAAAATCTTCTCATTTCAAGCTGAAGAGTTTATCTTTTGGACTTGTACGGGATCTTCACGACTGGGAGTTGAGATTCGATTATACGGGAAACAGAGAACTTGCATTTGACGGAAGTAAGTTTGAATGGGATCAAACATTCTCGATAAGTATTAGCTTAAAAGAAGTCGAGAGTGTGGATATGCACACGAGTTTCAATGAAAAAAGGTAAATATACGGGACTTTTGGAGCTATATTCGGCCAACAAAGAGAGGACAGGATGAACCTGCCGTTTCTAGATCTTACAAGGCAGTACAGAGAGTTAAAAAACGAAATTGACGAGGTGATCCAGCGTGTTGTAGCGAGTGGCCGATATATAGGTGGTGATGAGGTGAGCCTGTTTGAGGAAGAAGCCGCCCGTTATGCATCGGTGAAAAACGCTGTCGGGGTATCGTCCGGAACCGATGCCCTCCTCGTTTCACTCATGGCCGCAGGTGTTCAGAGTGGTGACGAGGTCATCACCACACCATTTACCTTTATTGCTTCCGCAGAGGTGATATCCTTTCTCGGAGCAAAGCCAGTGTTCGTCGATATCGAGGAGGATACATTCAACATAGATCCCGATCTCATTGAATCGCATATAACTGAACGGACCGCATGTATTATCCCGGTTCATATTTTCGGACATATGGCTGATATGCGTAGAATAACGGCGGTTGCGAAAAAATACCAGCTAAAAGTCATAGAGGATGCTGCACAGGCGATCGGTGCGTCCATAGAAGATCAAAAGGCCTGTTCATTTGGTGATGCGGGCTGTCTCTCATTTTTTCCATCTAAAAACCTCGGAGCCTTCGGTGACGGAGGAATGGTTCTCACCGATAGTGATGGAATAGCAGTGGAGGTTCGTAAGTTGAAAGAGCACGGATCGGAAAAGCGATACCATCATTCGATGGTTGGTCTAAATGCAAGGCTCGATGCGATACAGGCAGCCATACTTCGGGTGAAGCTGCGTCACCTCGAACAATGGGCCCAGATGAGAATATCCCACGCAACAGCTTACAACGAACGTTTAGGGGAATTTGTTAAGGTTCCGGTTTCAAAAGATGGATATGGACATGTCTTCAATCAATATTCGATACTGACCAAGAAGAGAGATGAGCTACGGAAGTACCTGCAGGAAAGGGGTGTTCCAACGGTTGTCTACTATCCCATTCCCCTCCATCTTCAGGAGGTATTTCAATATCTTGGATACAGGAAGGGTGATTTCCCCATTTCTGAGGAGGTGAGTACGAGAATTTTATCGCTTCCCGTATTTCCGGAGTTGTCCCAGGATGAAAGGGACTACATCATAGAGACGATCCTTTCATTTTTTACGACCAGTTGAAAGGGGAAATGTCCCAATCCCATGCAAGCATCGGTCATCATACCTACTCATAACAGAGAAAAAATCCTTGTCCGGGTACTGAGCTATTATGCCCGTCAGGATTCACCTGAAGATGGATTCGAGGTCATCGTTGTGGACGACGGATCGACTGACGGGACCGAAACTCTCTTCACCAACCTGAAAAAAGGTGGAATAGATTCCGCCGGAGAGATAGTGCAGCGCTACCGTGAAAGGATACTGCTCATAAGGGAGGGGTTATATGTACCAGTTACCGAACCCGAGAGCAATACCGAGCTGAACCTTCGGTATATCAAGCTAAAAAAGTCTGGACGCTCAGTTGCTCGGAACGTTGGTATTGGATTTTCAAACTTTCCACTTATCATTTTTGCCGATGACGATATATTCGTGGGGCCTGATTTCGTGTCAAAGCATATCTCGGCCCACAGTCAGGATGACAGAGCAGTTGTCATGGGAAGGGTAATTCATACGGATGATATTGAGCAACCTTTTTCCGCCCGGTGGAAACCAAAGGATATAAACACAGCCTTTCTGGCAACCGGAAATGCCTCTGTTCTAAAGAGCTATATTGCTGAGGCCGGGTTTTTTGATGACAACTACCGTGTTTACGGATGGGAGGATTTCGATCTGGGCATCCACTTAAAGGATATGGGGCTCAGATCGGAAAAGAGACGCATATACGGCTATCACTATGAGCTTCCTGGAAAATCCTACAATCCTACTCAGGTTTACAATAAGGAGCGGGAGCGTGGCGTAAGTGCGGTGTATTTTTTTCGCAATCATCCCTTACGGTGGGTGAGAAGGTTTACATTGGTCTATAACAAACCGTTGAAAATGTTGTTTGGACTGCTGGGTCAGAAAAACTGGTTTTTAAGGAAATCACAAATAACATCGCCCTTAGGTATCAAACTTCTCATAATACGATACAAGGGTTATTTTGATGGTATAGATGAAGGTATGCTAATGTATGGGGAAGCAAAGGATGAGCGCTGAAAAGGATCTCATCATATTTTCCAATGGTCCTGGGGAGGTATCCACCTGGGTTCTCCCCATAATCGATGCTTTCAGAAAGAGAACTAAACTCGCCGTACAGTACCGGATTGTGCTCGTAATTCATCCCGATCAGTTTGGTTCAGGAACAGAGCATGAAGTGGCACGACAGTTTAACGGTGTTTCCTATGTCATAAGACCCCGTGAATACATGAAGCTCTTGATCACAGGATTAGGAAGAAAGAAGCTTTCCTTTAAAAAGCAGGGACTGATCTTCTCTCTCGGAGGAAATCTGATGCACCCGGTGCTATTTCGAAAAAGAATAAGGGGAAAACATCTCCTCTACGCCTATACAAACAACACCGGTTGGGAACAACATTTCGAGAAGATCTTTGTGCGAAATGACTACGTAAAAAACAAATTTGCTTCAAGAGGTGTTCCTGAACACAAAGTCATGATCACCGGAGATCTTGTGTACAGTTCCCTCAAAGATTTGAAAGCAAGGAATGAAGTTCGAAGAGAACTCTGTCTGCCCCAGGATGAGCGTATGGTTGTTTTCATGCCCGGAAGCCGAAAATTTGAAGTCAAGTACATGGTTCCAATATTTTTAAAGGCTATTGATAATATCACAGAAGCAGTTGAGCATCTGAAGGTCTTCATCCTGAAATCTCCCTACATATCGTACGAATTCTTTCGAGAAGCTCTCCGCTTTGGGGGAAAAATCAGGGAAGCCGAGAGCTTGCCCGGAGAATTAATAAAGGGCGCACGAAACGGGAAATACGCTGTAGAGTTTGCAAGTGGGAAAATCGTCGAGATTTTAGATAATGGCCTCGAGTACTGGGGAAAGGGGATTGATTTTGCCGTGACTCTACCTGGAACAAACACCATTCAGCTGGCCTATCGCAATATTCCTGCTCTGGTGATTGCTCCACTCAACAAACCCGAACTCATCCCGGTCGAAGGTACAGCCGGTCTTCTAAAATGGGTCCCCCTTATTGGAAAGCTCATACTACGAACAGCCGTTATGCGCTATATAAAAAAATTCCCCTTTGCATCGCTTCCAAACCTCTATACGAACGAAGAGATCTTTCCCGAGATAGCCGGTGTCATCAAAACAGAGGATATCTCACAAAGGGTTATACAAATCTTGCGCTCAGGCGAGGAGGCAGAGATTAAAAAGAGGTTACACCGTTTTCATCTTGAGCACGACCCCGCAGAGCTCATCGTAAATGCAGTATGGGGAAGCTAGTCCATGATTTCTACTCAAAATAAAATATTCCTCCCTTGACAAAAAATTCAACTTCCTTTACTATGTCTTGGGTGTCAATTCATTTGTAAGGAGGTTGGACATGAAAAAATCAGGATTATACCTACTTGTTGTTGTTATGCTTACATTTTTTGCTTTCAGTGTCATGCTGCCCGGAACACTTCTGGCCAGGGATGATAAACCAGGAAAGGGAATGTACTTTCGACTCGTGACGCACGGTGGTGACGATCCATTCTGGGCGGTTGTGCAGAAAGGTATGCTGGACGCAGTTGATGAGCTTGGATGCAAGGCCGACATTGACCTGGTTGGCGGTGATGTTGGTGCAATGCAGAAAAGGTTTCAGGAAGCTGTTGCCATGAGGCCAGACGGCATTGCACTGGTCATTAATGACGATAAGGCCTATGACAAGCTCGTTGCCGATGCAATCGCCAAGGGCATCAACGTGATTGGTATGAACAATGACGACAGTGAAGGTACCGCAGGGAATGCCAGGTTGGCCTACATCGGGCAGAACGAGAGGCGAGCCGGTTATATGATCGGGTGGCGCCTGTTCAACGAAGGAAAGAAGAAGGGATGGAATCTGAGAGGTGCAAAAGTTGCAGCTGCGGTGGAAGTTCCTGGAGCGAACTATGGAGTCGTTCGTTCGGCCGGTATCGAGGATGCAATGAGGGAGTTTGGAATTATGACGAAAATCGATATCATCGATGCTGGCGGTTTGGAGATGACGACCGTTGAGTCGAGGATAACCTCATATCTTATCGCCAATCCCGATACCAAGTTTATCTTCGGTCTCGGAGGTATTTGCACGGACAGACTGACCTCTTCCCTCAAGAATGCTGGAAAGAAACCGGGTCAGATAATTGCCGGTGGATTCGATGCTGCTCCCGGTACAATAGAGGGGTTGAAGGGTGGGTTTGTTGAAGCATCGATCGACCAGCAGCAGTACCTGCAGGGATATTTTGCCATTTACACGCTTTATCTTATGAAGAAGTACGGTTTTGCTCCGCAGATCGATACAGGCGGTTACCTTATCGATAAGAATAACATCAGCCTCATTGAAAAACTGTCTCCAATGAAAATCAGGTAAAGTTACCTCATTACTGTAAACGGGCTGAATCCATATACAGGGATTCAGTCCGCATTTATACGTGGTTTATTATTTAGAATAATAAAGAGTCAAGCTTTATCCAGCGAGAGAAATTTATCAAAGGGATCCTCGTGAATTCTAAACCCAATTTTCTGGTGCGTTTATTCTCCTACAAGGTGACATTCACGATAATCGTCTTCATCATACTTCTGTTGGGTTTCATTTTTTTTACCCCCAACCATATATTCCTCCAGGCTGAAAATCTCGGTGCTCTCGGCAAACTAACCCCTGATCTTGGCATAATCGCGCTCGGCGCGGGTACCTTGATGATATCCGGTGAATTTGATCTTTCCGTTGGCTCAATCATACCGACCAGCTCATTCATCTTTGTCAAGCTGCTTGAATGGGGTACTCCACTATTGATCGTTTTCTTTCTGACTTTGTTAACAGGCGCGGTAATGGGTACTTTGAACGGCCTCCTTGTGGTGAAGGGGAATCTACCCTCCTTCATTGCCACTCTCGGAACGATGATGTTCTGGCGGGGAATACTCTACGTAGCCTGCCGAATGATGCCCATTGGCATACGGGCGTATCTGGAACCAGGCTCATGGATTGAGAATATGTTTACGGGATCTCTGGGCAACGCATTTCCCGTACAGATTTTATGGTTTCTGGGGTTCAGCATAGTTCTCGGAATGATCGTCCATTTTCATCGTTTTGGAAATTGGATCTATGTAACAGGGGATAATAAAACAGCCGCGCGGGCGATGGGTATAAATACCGATATGGTCAAGACGGTGTGTTACATAATTGTTGGCGTTCTCTGCAGTTTTATGGGTATGATGCAGGCCCTCCGTCTTGAATCATTTGCAGCCACTCAGGGAATTGGTTTCGAGCTGAAGGCCATTGCCTCATCGGTAGTGGGTGGAACATCCCTCATGGGGGGTATCGGAAGCATCCCGGGAATATTTCTCGGCACACTGACCATACAGATCCTTGAAAACGGTCTCATTTTAATGGGTGCGCCGGTTTTTGGTATCAATGCATTTATAGGCGTGGGCATAATACTATTTGCTATACTTCATGTTAACGTGGAGCGTATCGGTCTGCGTTGATAATTTAGCTATGTTCTGTTCCTGACTTTTAAGTAATTGAAAAGTATCGAGGAGACAAAAATGGACAGTCCTTCAGATGTACGGGAGAAACGGCAGAAAATCGGAACGCCTTTAGTGAGGATGATCGATATTCATAAGTACTTCGGAAAAGTTGTCGCCCTCAAGGGTGTCAACTTTGAGGTAAAGGAAAATGAGATTCTCGGGCTGGTTGGAGACAACGGAGCGGGAAAATCAACCCTCATAAAGATTCTTTCGGGTTTTCATCAGGCTGACCGGGGTGAGACCTATTTTGAGGGGAAAAAGGTAAATATTTCCAGTCCGAAATTTGCTAAGAGACTTGGTATTGAGACTGTGTATCAGGAGCAGGCACTAGCACCCCACATATCGATTTCCCGGAATGTCTTCATGGGACGAGAACCGACGAAGTTTCTCGGTTTCATGAACAAGAGAAAGATGGATGATGATAGCCTGGACACTATATCGAAGCTTGGTTTGCGCATTAAAGATACTGAAGCTGTAGTCGAAGCCCTTTCAGGTGGTCAGCGGCAGGGAGTAGCCATAGCGAGAGTGCTTTATTTTAAGGCAAAGCTTGTTATCCTGGATGAGCCAACGATGGCACTTTCAGTGAAGGAATCCCAGCAGGTGATGGAGTTCATGAAGCAGTTGAAAACAGAGGGAATCTCGGTAATCTTCATAACTCATAATATCTTTCATGCCTACAACGCTGCAGAGAGATTTTTCATTCTCTCTCACGGTGAGGGGCTAGCAGATCTACAGAAAAAGGATACCTCAATTGACCATCTCATAGAACTTATTACAAGTGGTAGACGTAACTAAACCGCTTTCGATGGAGGGGTAAGATGGAGGACAGTAGGGAGAACAATGAATCACCGGCTGTGGGAAGAGAAACTGGAAGACCCATTGAGCAGGGAAGAGCCGGGTTTTTCCAATCATTCCTCAGAATGAGATCCCTCAGTGTTTTTATCATTTTCCTTCTGTTAGGCATTGTTTTCACCATATTCTCATCTGGACATCGATTCATCAGCAGGGAGAATCTCGAGGTATTTCTCGCATTCGGATCAGAGTTTAATATTATCGCTCTGGGGGTCGGAATGCTTATGATTTCCGGCGAGTTTGATCTCTCGGTCGGATCGATTCTCGTATTCTGTTCATTTGTGTTTCTCAAGCTCGTCGATACTGGTATGCATGCCATGCCGGCACTGTGGCTTACCCTTCTGACTGGTACCATAATCGGTATAGGGCATGGCATGATAACGGTTAAGGCTCGTATTCCCTCATTTATAACAACCCTGGGAGCAATGCTTTTCTGGAGAGGTTTAACACTGTTTTGGTCGGAAGGTCTTCAAAAACCCCTCGAATCTTCACAGTTTCCCCTTTTCAATACTGCACTGACCGGTTCTATCGGCGGAATCGTTCCAATTCAATTTGTCTGGTTTGTGGGAATAGCGCTTGTTTTAGGGTTTATAGTTCATTTTCATAAATTTGGTAACTGGATTTTTACCACTGGAGATAATAAACTGGCTTCAAAAGCCATGGGTATCAATACAGACAGAGTAAAAGTTGCCTGTTTTGCAGTTCTCGGATTTCTCTGCAGTTTTGTCGCAGTCATGCAGATAGCACGGGTGGGAGTTTTCACATCCCGTGCAGGAGACGGGTGGGAGTTAAAAGCAATCGCTGCATCCGTGGTTGGAGGAACGGCGCTAACAGGTGGAGTAGGAAGTATCGCGGGTGTCTTCTGGGGAGCCCTCATCATCTCGGTTATTGAAAACGGGCTCGTGGTACTACGACTACCCTATGCATGGACATTCACCATATTCGGTGTGGTATTGGTTTCTTCGGTACTCATAAGCCTTGCTATTGAAAAGAGAAGACTGCTGATGGGGGCGGAGCAAAGCAGATAATCAAAGAATATTAAATGCACGTTACAAAAATTTTTAATAATAATTTTGTTGACAAAACCTCGATATAGTACTACTATCTGCTCTACTCTACCTTAGAGAAAGGTTTTTGAATGCAATTAGTGACCACATATGGGATTATGTGGTGGTGGTGGACCAGCTCCCGGTAGGAGTAGTCCACCTCGCATAGAAAATAAGCCGTGGGCTTCTCCTCCGGGAGAAGTTCCACGGTTTTTTATATTTTACTGAGACCGTGGGAGTATAATCTTGCGGTCTTTTTTTATTCTGAAAATAAATAAAAAAATTGCGCAAGGAGAAGAAAATGGAAAAAACGAAGTATCTGTTGGACGAGAAAGACATACCAAAAGCTTGGTACAACATTCTCGCAGATCTGCCGGAGCCACTTCCAGCTCCTCTGCATCCAGGAACAAAAAAGCCGATCGGCCCTGAGGATCTCGCACCCCTTTTTCCTATGGAGCTGATCAAACAGGAGGTAAGCACCGAGCGGTACATTGAGATACCAGAAGAGGTAAGGGAAATTTATAGTCTCTGGCGGCCGACTGCTCTGTACAGGGCTCACCGATTAGAAAAGTCACTCGACACGCCTGCAAAAATATACTACAAGTATGAGGGTACTAGTCCTCCTGGAAGCCATAAACCGAACACCTCCGTTCCACAGGTCTTCTACAATAAAAAGGAAGGGATTGGGCGAATTACCACTGAAACTGGTGCGGGACAGTGGGGAAGCTCACTGGCCTTTGCAGGTGCCTGCTTTGATGTCCATATAAAGGTGTATATGGTTCGGGTAAGCTATTCACAGAAGCCCTACCGAAGAGTCATGATGCAAACATGGGGTGCAGAATGCGTTCCTTCTCCATCCCAGGACACAAATGCGGGGAAGAGCATGCTCAAGAGGGATCCAGATTGTCCCGGGAGTCTCGGTCTTGCCATAAGTGAAGCAGTTGAAGACGCTGCTTCCAGGGATGATACGCACTACTCTCTTGGAAGCGTACTCAATCATGTTCTCCTTCATCAGACCGTTGTGGGACTTGAAGCCAAGCAGATGCTGAATGAGATCGGGGATTATCCTGATATCATAATCGGCTGTGTTGGTGGGGGTTCGAACTTTGCCGGTCTATTTCTCCCATTTCTCAAAGATAAGATTGATGGAAAAAAATCGGACCTTCGTATCGTAAATGTGGAACCGGCAAGTTGCCCCACACTTACGAGAGGACCATACACCTATGATTTTGGAGATGAAGCTGGATTGACGCCATTGATGAAGATGAACACCCTTGGTCATGGTTTTATTCCACCACCTGTTCATGCAGGCGGGCTCAGATATCACGGCATGGCACCCATCATCTGCCATTTGCTCAACCTCGGTCTGGTCGAGGCTGTTGCTGTGCACCAACTGGAGACATTTGAGGCGGGTGTTACCCTCGCTAGAAAAGAGGGTATAATTGCAGCGCCGGAAACTGATCACGCTATTCGTGCTACAATTGTTGAAGCCTTGAAATGCAAGGAGTCAGGAGAAACGAAGACGATTCTTTTCAATTTAAGCGGGCATGGACATTTTGACATGAGTGCCTACGAAGCTTATCTTGCAGGAAAACTTCAGGATTACGCGTATCCACAGGAAAAGATCGAAGCTGCACTCAAAGAAGTACCTGTGGTGTAATCAGAGGGAGATTTTAAGGGTCATATAAGATTATTCTTCGTAAGAACAGGCTTTTTGAATGCCGAAGGTCCTGTCATGGATGGTGCAGAGTGGGGAGGGTTCTTATGAACTTTTTCCCACTCGATCCTTTTTCAGTTCTTCTATCTCCGTCTCAAGCTGCTGTATATGATTTCGTAGATCGTCTATCATCTTTTTTAATGGATCAACGATCTTCGCATGGTTGAGGTCGACCTGATGGTCCTTTACGATATGTTTTCCAGCCTCCCGGGCTGGAGTACCGACGACCGTGGTGAAGGGTTTCACATCCCTGAGAACGACTGAATTAGCACCGATCTTGGCACATTCTCCAACAGTAATTGGTCCGAGAATAATCGCTCCAGCGCCAATGACCACCTCGCACTTGATGGTCGGATGTCTCTTCTTTTTTTCCAGGGACACACCTCCCAGAACAACACCCTGATACAT
>CAYFYU010000005.1:0-654 GCA_964347455.1 uncultured Spirochaetota bacterium
CCAGCTATGCGGCGGTTGAGCCAGAAAGCACTTGCGAGAAAGATGATAAAACCCGAGCCAATAAGACAAACGCCCAGCCAGTTAATATCTGCCGGAACCTCAGCTAGCACCACTATTTCGTGGTCTTTCTCGAAGACGTTGATGGGTGGATTGGCGCCGCGGCTCGCCGTGCGTCCTGCGAACCAGTCGGTGGAGAAGGCCTCGTCCACCTTCGACTGCAGTGCCGACAGCGCTCGCATGGTTTCCTCGAAAGGCGTGTATGGGTCGGGACCGTGAATCTGATAGAGATCGATATAATCTGTCCCCAACCTTTTCAGACTTGCATCGCAGGCTTCCATGATATGTTTTCTCGATAATCCCTTGGCATTAGGTGTCTCTCGCATACGGAAGAAGCATTTAGTGGCAAGTACGATGTCATCTCTGCTGCGTTCTTTGAGTGCATCTCCCAGAAAGATTTCCGAGTTTCCCTCACTGTACATATCCGCAGTATCAATGAAATTTCCACCGGCATCCAAAAAGCGGTGTGTTAGTTGGATTGATGTCCGTTTGTCGCATCCCCAATCTTTGTTTCCGAAGGTCATTGCGCCTAGACAAACCCGCGATACAAGTAATCCCGATTTTCCAACATAACGGTACTTCATATTCCCCTCCTCT
>CAYFYU010000005.1:664-6494 GCA_964347455.1 uncultured Spirochaetota bacterium
CCTTTACGGAATAATTCTCGAGGCTATCCTATTCGCATTTTCGGTTATTTTCATTTCGTCGTACCCGGTCAACCTGCCGTTCTTTACGACAATACTCCCGTTTACAATCGTATACTCAGTTTGATGGTTTATCCCGGCAAAAAGCAGTGCTGCCACAGGATCGGAAAGAGTGCCCGCGTATTCCAGTTTATCGATGTTGAAGAGGGCGAGATCTGCTGCCCATCCCTCCTCTATCCTGCCGATTCTTTTGAAATTCAAGAGGCGGGCGCCGTTTTCTGTTGCAATCCTGAATACATCCCTGGCTGTAAGTGCATCTGCACCGTATTTTACACGCTGGAGCAGAAGAGCCGTTCTCATTTCTCCGAGGAAATCGGAGGTATCGTTGGAGGCAGAGCCGTCAACTCCAAGTCCGATGTTTATACCCATATCGAGCATCTCTTTAATCCTCGCAATTCCTGATCCGAGTCTCATATTCGAGGAGGGACAGTGAGCGATCGCTGTTCCAGTTTCTGAAAGTATTTTCATCTCTTCATCGTTAAAGTAAATACCGTGGGCGTAGGATACATCCTTTCCGACAAAGTCCAGGTCCATCATGAGGCGGAGTGGCCTCCTTTTGTAGACTTGCATGCAGTAATCATCTTCCTCGGAGGTTTCCGCCAGATGGGTGTGCAATCGCACTCCATATTCACGGGCCAGGATAGCCGATTCCCGCATAAGATCTTCGGTTATGCAGAAGGGACTGCAGGGCGCTAGTACTATCCTTTTCATGGAGAAATCTGAGCTGTCGTGGTAACTTTCGATTACCCGCTGGCTGTCCCTGAGTATCTCGTCCTCGGTTTGAACTACTGAATCGGGTGGTAGTCCGCCATCTTTCTCGCTCAGAGACATGGACCCGCGGCAGGGGGAGAATCGTATTCCCAGCTTCTCTGCAGCTTCGAACTGTATGCCCATCAGGTCGCCGCTGAAATTGTGAGGGTACAGATAATGATGGTCGGAGGTGCAGGTGCACCCTGTTTTCAAGAGCTCACCAATTGCAACCATCGATGAAAAGAAAACCGCTTCTTCCCCAATATTTTTCCAGACTCCGTACAGGTAGACGAGCCATTGAAAAAGCTTCGCGTTCTGTACTTCCGAAAGATTCCTGGTCAGTGTTTGATAGAAGTGGTGGTGGGTATTGATGAAGCCGGGCACAACGACCAGGTGTGAACAGTCTATGGTTTCTGCCATCTCACCTGGGTCTGGTTTAATATACTGAGCGATCCGCTCGATCCTACCGTTTTTAATAAGGATGTCATAGTCAGCATGGAGCTCACGCTCGGGGGAGCAGAAGATGTGGAAACAGTTTTTTAGAAGGATCATTTTAACCCTATTGGCAAACTTATGATTTTTCGACCAGATCGTTGAACTTTTCTATTAGCTGGTCGATTTTTGGTCCCATGCTGTGTATGGAATCCCAGTAACGCCTATGATCGTACCATTGCGCATCGAGCTCTTCTGCCGATTTACCCTGCTGCTCAACCCAAGTATAGTACTTCAGATTGTGGATTCTCTTTCGGTCATAGTGTGAGAGCTCGAGCATATAATCTATCCCTGTATTCCGGATAAGCTCAAAATCCCTTGACGCCGCCATTTCACCGTACTTCCCCCGTTCCTCTTCCAGCTCCCTGAGCCGGGATCCGTAAAGCTCAAGGGAATCGGTCAACACAGTGAGAACCAGATCCTTATCGGTTAGCTCGTAGTATTTGGCAAACTTGATTGAGGAGATGAGATTACCTATTGAGGAGATACCAAGAAAATCGAGATTGTCAACCAACCCTTCGGGAACTCCCTGTTTTTTGAGATACTTTCTTCCCTCGTCCTCGTTGAATAACCTGAGAAGCCGCAGGGTATGCTCGTCATCCACCGCTATTACCGTGTCGGTATTTCGTACGTTGTGAATCCATGGAACGTGCTTGTCACCGATACCCTCTATTCGATGTCCTCCAAAGCCGTTCATCAAGAGGGTCGGGCATTGTAGAGCCTCACCAACAGCGATCCGTGAGGAAGGAAAAACCTCTTTCAAATAATCACCGCAGCCGAGGGTCCCGGCAGAACCGGAGGAGAGAACAACGCCGGCATAGTTGTCATCTTCTCCCATTTCATCGTGCAGCAGCTCCTCCATTGCACTTCCCGTTACCTCGTAGTGCCACAGATGATTCCCGAGCTCTTCGAACTGGTTGAATACAACGACATCCTCTCTGGTTTTACGCAATTCCCAGCACTTGTCGAAAATTTCTTTAACGTTGCTCTCGCATCCAGGAGTGGCAATCACTTCCCCGGCAACGGATCTGAGCCAGTCGAACCTCTCCTTTGACATTTCCTCTGGCAGAATCGCGATTGACTCGCAGGCGAGAAGAGCTGCCACGTATGCGCCGCCGCGGCAGAAGTTACCAGTTGACGGCCATACAGCCTTGTTGGATGTGGGATCAAACTGCCCCGTTATGAGCTGTGGTGTAATACAGCCGAATGTTGCTCCCACCTTATGTGCACCGGTGGGAAACCATTTGCCGATCAGTGCTATGATCCGAGCCGGAACCCCTGTGAGCTCGGATGGAAATACAATATAGTTGAGGCCTGTGAATCCGCCGCCGCTGGGAACAGGTTCATTCTTCCAGGTGATCCTGAAAAGATTTCTCGGATGCACATCCCAAAGACCAACATCCTTTAGCTCATTTCTAATCGGGTCAGGAATATGCTCGGGATTTTTCATTTGCTCGAGGGTCGGTATGATGATGTTCCGTTCCATACAGTGCTTTGCCGTTTGCAAGAGCTGGTCTTTGTTTATCCTGAGGTCTATCATAGTCTTATCCTCTCTTTTGAACTACAGCCCTTAGCAGGAATTGGCGCAGGAGGCGGATAGAGACTGCACTTCTGTAGCATGCTGTGCTCCGCTGGTCATCGATCGGTTTCAGTATTGCAGCGTAGAGTTGGGTGATTTCCGGAATCATCCTATCTATCTCTTCGCCCGTCTTTCCCACCATGCGTTCTTCTATGTCCTGTGACCTCAAAACAGTTGGGGCAACGGCACCGAAAGCAATTCTGAGGTCTGCAATACGGCCACGATGGTACTTTACCAGTCCGATTAAGGAGACCTTAGAGCAGGAATATGCGGCTCGTGTACCGACTTTTCGGTAAAAGGCCAGGTCATAGTCTATTTTGGGGAGAATTATCCCAGTCAGGAGCTCACCGTTCCTTAAAACGGTTTTACCGGGGCCTGAAATAAAATCTGCAATGGGGAGTTTTCGGGACTCTTTCTCGCTGCGGAGCAGGAGAATCGCATCAAGCGCATAGAGTGTGGGAAGGGTATCGCCAGCTGGAGACCCATTGCACATATTTCCTCCGATTGTTCCCCGGTTTCTGATTGACGGTGATGCGATATCAGCCACAACAGTTCTGAGGATCCGGGGAACCTCATTGTTTCGAAGAATGGAGGCCAGGGTACAGGCGGAGCCGATGGTTATATTTTTTTGGTCCTCTTCGATCCTTTTTATCTCATCCAGGTGACCGATAAAGACCAGAGATCTATCGAAACGGGGGGAGAGCCCCGACCAGTTTCTGTGGTGAACCATCAGGTCAGTTCCACCGGCAAGAGGGACTGCTCCGGCCTTCTGCATAAGGGAAAGGGCTTCCTCCAGAGTTCGTGGTCTGTAAGCAGTTACCATAGACCCTCACTTCTGAGGGAGGCAAGTCGAATACCTTCCACGATCATGTGATATCCTGTGCATCTGCATAGATTCCCGGAGATCGCTCTCTCTATCTCTTCCCTGCTGGGCTGGGCATTCTCGCTTAGGAGCGCTTCTGCTGCCATTATAAACCCAGGTGTGCAGAAACCGCACTGAACTGAACCAGCTTCGGCAAAGGATCTTTCCAGTACTTTGTACTTTTTTGATTCGCGGTAGCCCTCTATGGTGAGAATCTTCTCGCCAACCACCGTACCAACCGGAACAATGCATGCGTTGACGAGCTTGCCGCCAATGAGTATGGAACAAGCACCGCATTCTCCCTCACCACAACCCTCCTTCACGCCCTTCAGGTTGAAATCATCCCGGAGAACGTCGAGGAGCCTTTTCAGAGGATCAGTTTCAACCTGGACCTTCTTACTGTTCAGTACAAATTGAATTTTCACCTTCCATAACCTCAAGGAGATATTCCGGTGTTACGGGAAGCCTCTGTACCCGAACCTTCAGTGCATTCTGTATCGCTGATGCAAGCGCAGGGGCAGCCCCTACAAAGGGAAGTTCACCGGCACACTTTGCACCGTAGGGTCCGTACTCGTAGTAATTATCGATGATTTTGCTCTCGACTCTTGGGAAATCCATAGAGGTGGGAATGATGTAGTCGGTCATTGTCTGTTGCATAAGGTTTCCCCTCTCTCCTTCCAGCACCTCAATTGTTGCATAACCGAGACCCTGAGCAATTCCCCCCTCAATCTGACCCTGAAGAATACCATCGTCAATGGGGGTGCCCACATCATAGACACTCCATATGTTTTTTACTGTGACAGCGAAGGTAATAGGATCGACCTCAACCTCTATTACATTGGTTCCCCATGAATAAACGGGATAGGCGTCTCCCTTGAAGGATTCCTGATCCCAGCACATGTGCTCTGGCTGTTTATACTCCTTGCGAATCTCCACCATGGATCCCTCTTCCCAACGTTTCCCCAGTTCTTCTGCTGCATCTTTCAAAAGATTCCCGACGATCATGACCGTTCTCGAAGCAACGGTTGGGCCGGAATCGGGTACCAGTCCGGTATCTGGATTTTCATAGAGTACATCCTGGATCGGCAATCCAAGAGTTTGTCCGACTATCTTACGGAGCGTTGTCAGAGGACCCTGGCCCATATCGACGTTGGAGACGAGTATCTGTACCTTGCCCCCAGGTAGCTTTTTCAGTTTTACCACAGCTTTGATCTTGTCCCGTTCACCGCTTCCCGTAAACCCGCAACCATGGTAAAAGAGCGAAAGTCCGATGCCTCGGAGGATTCCATCATCATTTAGCTGGTACTGTTCAGAGCGTTTTTTATATTTCGACATCCTGAGTACTAAATCGATCATCTCAGGCAGTTTGACATCATCTCGAAGCAGTCCGTCCGTTATGGTAGTATCTCCCTTTTTCAGCATGTGCTTCATCTTGAAATTGAGCGGATCCTCCCCAAGTTGTTCAGCAATGGACTGCATATTCATCTCAACTGCAAAGAATGTTTGTGGTGCACCAAAACCTCTCATTGCTCCAGAAGGAACGTTATTTGTGGCAACCACCTTTCCCCTAACTCGAACATTTCGAATGTTGTAGACGCCGGTCGCTGTAAACATCGCTCTCTGGAGTACCACGCTGGAAAGCCCGGCGTATGCACCGCCGTCGAAGCGAATATCCACATCCATGGCAACGATACTGTTCTGTTCATCGAGACCTGTCTTTATTTTGATGATTGAGGGGTGTCTCTTAGTCGTAACCTGTATATCCTCGCTCCTGTCGAGTATCAGTCTAACGGGTTTACCGGTTTTCACAGCGGCAAAGGCGACGTGTCCGGCAAGAATCGAGGGAAAGTCCTCTTTGCCCCCAAATGCGCCGCCGGTTGTTACCTGTATAACGCGAATTCTTTGTTCATCCCAGCCAAATCCTTGGACCAGTGCGGTTTTGATATAATAGGGACACTGAATTGAACCGTATACGGTGACCCGATCCTTTTCATAAACACCTACCACACCCTGTGGTTCAAGATAGAGGTGTTCCTGATACCCCGTTCTATACTCGTTCTCTATGATACGAGCCGTTCCCCTAAAGCCAT
>CAYFYU010000005.1:6504-8700 GCA_964347455.1 uncultured Spirochaetota bacterium
AAACTCGATTTTTCGCTGTCCTCGATTGTGAAAAGGGGATCCAGGACTTCGTACTGAACCTTTATCCGTGAAATGAGAGAGGCAATCGTTTCCCGCTCGGGCCCAACAACGAGTAGTATGGGCTCACCGATATAATTTACAACCCCATCTGCGAAAAATGGCTGGTCGTTGTCCAGCATTTTTACCCTGTTGATACCTGGGACGTCTCTCTTATCGACAATGAAAAAGCCCTCCGGAATTTTGGGGATCTGGATTTCTAGGATTTTTGCCCGTGCCCTTGTTGATCGGAGCGTTCTGGCATAGAGCATGCCTTCGAATTCGATGTCAGCGATATACCGTGCATACCCACCAGATTTTTGGGGCGCATCGACTCTTGGAAATGATCTGCCAATTCTTCTGTTCATCGAGCACACTCTTCTAAAATAAATGTATGCAGGGAAAGAGGCCAGCCCCTTTTACTCAGATTCTAGTATCTCTCGATCTCTTTCCACAGTTTCGATGCTTCCTCTTTGGCCTTCTCGTACAGCGGTTGGGTAGCAAAGGGAAACCGTCGGTTTTCATATACCGGCTGTCCGTTTATGATCACCGTTTGGACCGAGACCGAGTTGAGACCGAAGACAAAATGACCTGCTACGTTTTGATCTGTCACGGGCGTTGGATTTGCATAGTCCAGAATGACAAGGTCTGCAGTGTATCCCGGTTCTATCCGGCCGAATTTTCCGTCGAAGTACCGCTCAATGATCCTGTTGCCATTATAGAGAAAACGCATGAAGTCGGTGGGTAGAAGTCCGAGTCCGGCGTCTCTGCTTTTGAAGTAACCAAATTTGACCTCCTCGAACATATCAGACCCGATGCCGTCAGTCCCAATAGCAACATTGTCGAGTCTGAACAGGTTCCCATTATAACCCACATTGTTGTTCATGTTTGATTTTGGATTATGGACCAGAAAGGATCCCTTTTGTCTCAGGATGTCGATGTCCCCTTCGATCAGGTGTACGCCATGAATTATCAGGGATTTTTCATCCAGAAGATCGAAATGCTGGAGCCGTTCAATCGGTGATAAGCCGAAGTGGTGATGAGAGTATGAAAGATCGTAGCGATCCTCGGCTACATGAATATGAATTCCCCGCTTCGTTTCGCGAACAGCTTTCGACAAAAGGCTCAGGGTCTCGTCACTCAGGGTAAACGGTGCGTGGGCACCAACGGCACCCCTGATCATATCCGTCTCCTGGGTTTGGATGAATGCGACGTTCTCAGCTATACCCTGGTCTCTATCCTTCCTTCCGTTGCGGTCTGTCACCTCGTAACCGAGTATTCCCCGTACACCGCATCGTTCAAATCCATTTTTCAGTACAGCCAGCGAACCCTTGATGAACGAGGGTGAGGCATTGTGATCGATGATTGACGTCGTTCCCGACCTGACAGCATCCAGGGCGCCGACTATTCCGCTGTAGTAGAGCGAGGATTCATCAAGAGCACGGTCGAGCCTCCACCAGAGATTCTGCAATATACCCACGAAGTCGTGGGATGGCGGGATATTGGCAATAATGCCCCGTGCCAGGGTGGAGTAGAAGTGATTGTGCGCACAGACGTTTCCCGGTACAACCCATCTGCCGTTTGCATCGATAATTTTGTCGATCGCCTCCCCTTTCATCTTCTTTTCCAAATTGGTACCTATCTTTTTAATCTTTCCGTCCTGAATCAAAATGTCCGACTCTTGAGGAGGTTTTTCCGGATAGAACTGTACCGCCTGTGCGCCTTTTATCAAAATACTCATGGTTTCTCCTCTCCTAAGTATCCAAAGAGATAGCTGTACTGCCGGATGAGCGTATCAACAATCAGGTACATACCTATCATGTTCGCTGTTTGGAGCACGTCCTGACCGGAATAGGAGTACTCCTTGAGCTGAAGAGCGCCACCCTCACTTTGCGTGCTGAAGAGCAGTGAGAAATTTTTGGATGTGAGGAGAAGCGTATTCAGCATGTAATCCAGCTCCATGTTGAAGGGCCGTTCGTCGACCCTGCACACACACCGATACAGGTGGCCGTCCATATTAGAGGTGAGATAGAATCCGCTGTTTTCACTCTGAAGGAAAGATTTCTTACAGGGGAAAGCAAAGCACAAACAGCAACGGAAACGGAACAAAACCGGCAAATACAGGCCGAAATGGCTTAAACGCGAGTGCTGAGTCTATTG
>CAYFYU010000005.1:8710-15889 GCA_964347455.1 uncultured Spirochaetota bacterium
TAGTCCAGCGTCATATCAAAGTGACCTTCGCCCATCCGGCACCCAAAGAGATACCGCTGCCCTTCCCGATTTGAAATGATATAGAACCCGCTGTTTTCACTCTGATGGAATGATTCTTTATTCGAAAAAAGGGTAGGTTTATCCCTGAAGGGTTTTCCTCTGTGCGGGCAGAAGGTTTCACAGTTGCCGCAGTCGTTGCAGAAATCGTCGAGATGCAGTATCTGTGAGGTCTGTTCGATCCTCAAGTTCATTCCATCAACACTCCCCCTGGGATTATTATTCGGAGATTCGGAATTTGGTTTTATAAGAGGAACCGACAAACAGACGGGGCTGAACCTGACCCCAATATTTGCCCGATTCGGACAGGTTTCAACGCACTTATTACAAACCCTGCTGCATTGGAGGCACCGCTCGCTCTCCCTCAGAGCATTTTTTTTACTGAGGGTTTGGATCACCGTATCGAAGTTTATTCTCCGGTCCAGGGGAAGCTTCTCGACCGGATAGAAGCGCTCGATCACACCATGCCTTTCCAGATTCCGCTCCATCGCTTTGTTTTCCTCTTTCTGATAGAATGTATCGATGAGATAGCCTGTCTTTGTTAATCCTTCCTTTTCCAGAATCGAACAGGTGATTTTTTTTGCGTCTGCGATTGCCTCGACCACAGTTGCGGGTCCCCTGACACAATCACCTCCAGCATAGACGCCTGGGATATTCGTTTCGCCTGTGTAAAGGTTAACCCGAACTGTTCCATTTGAGGTCAGGGTTATCATGTTCTGGCTGATAATGTCTGTATCCTGGATTTCACCCACCGCAGCGATCACCGTATCGGCTTCGAAAACGAGTTCGTCATTTTCTATCGGAACGGGTCGAGGTCTTCCCGTCTGATCGAGGGCACCGAGCTTCATCGGCATGCAGCATAATACTCGGATATGCCCATTTTCAATAATGAGCTCTTTTGGTCCGAGGAGCTGTTTAATCTCTATTCCCTCCTCACGGCAGGCATCGATCTCCTCTCTGTCCGCAGGCATATTGGCGATATCCCTCCTGTAGATTATACAGACGAAATCAGGTCCAAACCTCAATGCTGCCCGTGCGGCATCGACCGCTGAATTTCCTCCCCCAATGATAAGCACCTGTTTACCGACGAAAAGATGCTCTCCACTCTTCATTCTCTCGAGAAACTCAATCCCTCTGTAGTACCCTTCAATTTCGTTACCACTGCCAATGTTCAGTGATTTCGGAACAGCTGAGCCTGTGGTGAGGATAAGATAATCGTAGCCCTGCTTTTTCAGCCCCTCTAAGGAGTAAGACTCGGGCCAGCCTGTTTTCATCTCAACCCCAAGCTTACGCAGAATGGATAGATCATCATCGATGACACGGTCGGGAAGTCTGAATCGCGGGATTGATGAACGAACCGTTCCACCGATTTTTTCCCCTTTCTCAAAGAGAGTGACCGAAAATCCTTCGCGAGCGAGAAAGTATCCGGATGCCATTCCAGCAGGACCGCCCCCAATGATGCCGATCCTTTTGCCACCCTGCTTCGCACGAATCCCCTCCACTATTCGGGAGTGTATTTTGTTGAGCTTTCCCTTGCGTGCAGCTATTCTCTTCAGCTCTCTTATACTGATAGGGTTGTCGTAATCCCACCTGACACACTTGAGCTCACAGTTGTGGTCGCAGATGTAGCCGGTTATATTGGGAAGGGGGTTCTTCTTGAGAATGGTGAACAGAGCTTCAGTGTACTCCTTTCTGGTTATGAGATCGATGTATTCTGGTATGTCCTGATGTATAGGGCAACCTGCTATGCACGGTGCGGTAATACAGTCGAATAGACCGAGTTCGGAGTCGAGCTTGATGGAGTGGAGTTTTCCGCTCTTCTTTTCATAGGCCTCATTTTCCAGTGAGTGCCGCGCAAGCTGCCTGAGCTTGTGGATATTTACCTCTTTTTCGTTCCTTTGCACAGGATGTCTTTCCAGTTCACTCGCGATCTGATTGAATCGCAGGTATCCACCCGGCTTCAAAATGTCCGTGGTCATGGTAACCGGGAAAATGTTGGTATCCAGAATATCGCGAATGTTATGCTGAGAGACCCCTGCAGAAAAAGAGATGTTTATTTTCCCATCGAATTCTTCTGCAAGCTTTGCTGCAAGATGAATGGTAATGGGAAAAAGTGGTCGTCCTGACATGTAGCGCTCATTACCGGGGAGTACGGCCCCGCGGTTTTTGTTTGCCAGTGTGTTCGAAAGTTTTACGCCGAATTTTTTTCCCCGTTTATCTGCAAACCGCTCAAGGTTTCTTATCAGTCGGGCTGCATCGCCGTACTGGAGGTCATGTGAAAAGGTTTCATCATCCACCTCTATGTAGTCATAGCCGCAGGTTCGCAGTATATCAAGCACCTGCTCTTTTCCGAGTAGTGTGGGGTTCAACTTAACGAATGTGTTCAGTTTCTTTTCCCCGATAAGGTAACGAGCCATTTGCTCGATCTCCTCAGGGGGACAGCCGTGCATCGTTGAAATGGTTACAGAACTTACCAATCCACTGGAAGATTTTGGCCACCGAACATCAGGATATCTGCTCCCCAAGATGGAGAGGTATCTTTCAAGAGTATCTCCAGGATGGAGCATCCTGTCTATGAAGCTGTCCATCTTTTCACTCTGAATACCCTTCAGATCGTAGCCGACGCTCATGTTGAAGACAAAACCTGGTTCCTCCCTGAGATCCGATAATCCGAATCGCCATTTAAGAAAAAAGAGCAGTATCCAGGACTTCAGGTACTCGTCGAAGGCGTCATCCAGTGAGAGTTCCTGAGACCACTCGGTATTGTACCCCTCATCGAAAGCGTCGATGCAGGGTTTTTCAAACTCGAGGCTGTCCAGAATTTGAACTGTTTTGAGTTCAAAAAACCTGCAGCCCGTAAGATACGAAGCGACCAGGTTTTGAGAGAGTTGTGTATGAGGGCCGGCAGCGGGTCCGAAGGGCGTCTCGAGTGTTTCTCCAAAGAGATCGTAGGATTGGGTCTTGAGCCGATGGCGGTAAAACTTTTCTTCGGGGATGCCGAAGATCGATCCGCGCGTTTCATGCTCACCTGTTATCCAATCGAGCAATCTGTCAAGGTTTAGAGTAATCATTCGATCCGACATGTTTCCTCCGTATTCACCTTCTAACAGAGGTAATACTTACAGGGCAATCTCGCGCAGGGCACGCTTCAACTCTCCCAGGTCGGGGCGTATGGTCATGGGTTTTCCTGTAGAGCGCATTGCGGTATCGATATCCTTCAGACCGTTTCCAGTCACGAGAACGACTATTTTCTCTTCCGGATTCACCATATGGTCTTTAACCGCTTTTTTCAGAGCTGCATACGCGGCAACTCCTGCAGGCTCAGCAAATATTCCAGCTGACCGAGCCATTTCCGGTATTGCATTTATAATGGCATCGTCGGATACCGCCAGAGCAAATCCCTCCGATTCATGGATTGCCATGAGTGCAGCATCACCGTCACGGGGAAATCCAACAGATATACTGTCGGCAACTGTCTCTCCTGAGACGGGACGAATCGTTCCATCAGATTCAAAGGCCCTTTTTACCGCATCGCTGTTCTGCGCCTGGCAGGCGACAAGCTGTGGCTTTCGATCAATAAATCCAATTGCTTCCAGATCGACGAATCCCTTCCACACGCCGCTTATCATATTACCGTCACCGACAGGAACGAAAACCTTATCTGGACATTCCCAGCCCATCTGCTCGCAAATTTCAAAGGACACCGTTTTCTTACCCTCGCGGGTGAAAGGGTTATACCCGGTGTTGCGGTTGTACCAGCCGTATTCAGCAGTTGCCTCAAGGCACAGGTCATAGGCATTGTCATAGGTTCCCTGAACGGCGATAACTGATGAACCGAACACGAGAAGCTGGGCAATTTTTGCCCGGGGAGCGGTATGGGGAACAAAAAGAACTGTCTTCAGTCCAGTTGGAGCTGCAAGACAGGACAGTGAAGACGCCGCGTTTCCGGTTGAGGCGCCGGTAATAACCGTTTCACCCGCTTCGAGGGCCTTAACCATAACGATCCCGCTGGCTCTATCCTTACTGGATGCGCTCGGATTTCGACCATCATCCTTAACAAAGAGATTATGCAGGCCCAGATTCTCTCCAAGCACGTTCGTTTTGTACAGGGGTGTCCAGCCGATCTGTACTTTTGGGATATGGGATAGATCACTTATTGGCAGGAGGTTCACATAACGCCAGATGCTGAAGTCTGTGTTTCGCTGTAATTCGGACTTGTCAATAGAATTTCTGATCCTTTGATAATTGTAGACAACCTGAAGATTTCCTCCGCACTTTTTGCATACATAGAGAATTTCATCTATCCCGTACTCTTCATCACATTTTACGCACCTGTAACCTTTTACTTTTTCAGTTGTATCCATAACTATTTTTCAACCTGGGTAAATGGAAGTTCCGGTTTCGCCTCGAATAGCACGCGCCAAAGACTCAGGGTTGGTAATTATTGCCCTTTTACCACCTCGCTCGAGAAAGTTCAGCACAGCCTCTATCTTGGGTAGCATGCTGCCCGATGCGAAATGACCCTCATCGGTGTATTTTTTCGCTTGAGCGATACTCATCGTATCTAACGGTCTTTCATCGGGTGTACCGTAATTGAGAGACACTTTTTCTACCGATGTCGAAATTATGAACAGGTCAGCTTTTAGGTCGGATGCAAGAAGGCTGGACGCGCTGTCCTTGTCGATAACTGCATCCACGCCTTCATATTCGTTTTTCTCATTTCTAAAAACTGGTATCCCCCCTCCTCCTGCCCCGATTACGCAGAACCTTTTCTGTACAAGAAAGTGAATGACGTCCTCTTCGAGGATTTTCTTTGGAGCCGGAGAGGGGACGACCCGTCGGTAACCTCTGCCGGCATCACAGATCATATGCCAGTCCGGATGCTTCTTTTTTATAGCGTCTATCTGCTTGTCCGAGTAAAATGAACCTATCGGTTTCGTCGGATTTGAAAAGGCCGGATCCTCTCTATCCACCTCGACCTGGGTTACCACAGTAACTGCCCGTCGTGAGATATTCCGTGATCTGAACTCATTGTTTAGTGCCTGCTGTAGTTGATAACCGATTGCTCCCTGGGTATCGGCGACGCAACTGACAAGGGGAACGATGTGCATTCCTGCTAATTCAAATGCAAGTTCCGATCTTCTCAGTATGAAGCCGACCTGGGGGCCGTTGCCGTGGGTGAGCACGATATCGTAGCCTTGTTCGATAATATCCACTATGTGGACTGCCGTCTCGCATATCGCCCTGTACTGATCCTGGACCGTCTTATGCTGCTCATCTTTGATCAGGGAGTTGCCACCAACTGCTATTAGTGCCAGCTCGCCCATTTACTTTTCTCCCATGGTTAGAGACATAACCGCTTTCGCTGTATGAAGTCGATTTTCAGCCTCATCGTAGACGATTGATCGGGGTCCGTCGATAACCGAATCCTCCACTTCGTTGTTTCTGTCTGCAGGAAGTGCGTGCATGTACATGACATCTTTACTGGCGAGTTTTATCATCTCCTGGGTGCACTTCCAGTCTTTATTCGCATTCAGAAGCTTCTCATGGTCTTTGTCATCTTTTGCCGTTACCCAGGCCCCCCAATTTTTTGGTATGACGATATGAGCGTCACGATAAGCATCCTCTATGTTGTGGGTGATTCTGATCCTGCCACCTCCCTGCTCGCAATTCTTCTTTGCCCTTTCTATTGCCCAATCGGGGAGATCATATCTCTTTGGATAGGCGAGGGTAACATCCATTCCGTATCGTGGAAATAGGAGCAGTTGGGTGAGAGGGACTGAGATTGGCTTTTTATGACTCTTTGCATAGGACCAGATGATCGAAACCCGGGTGCCTTGCAGACTGCCCACCTTCTCACGTATCGTAAGAAGGTCCGCAATTCCCTGCATTGGGTGATAGAGGTCACACTGTAGATTCATAACAGGAACGGTTGACCATCGGGCCAATTCCCGGAGGTACCGATTCCCCTCGCCCCAGCGGCAGTTCCTGCACGCGATACCGTGACCGTATCGCGAGAGTATCACTGCGGTATCTTTTGGGACTTCTCCATGTGCTATCTGCATGGTAGAGGTGTCCAGAAATATGCCGTGACCACCGAGCTGGGTGATGCCGGCTTCCATAGAGTTTCTCGTTCTTGTCGACTGTTCGAAAAACATGAGGAAGATCGTCTGGTAGGGCAGATGAGGTGTCGGAACTCCCCTGGTGAAGCTCCTCTTCAGATCAAGGGAGACCTCGAGCAGGGTATCTATCTCCTCCCGTGTCCATTCCTGAAGAGTGATGAAATGTTTGCCTTTAAAAGTACTCTTCATTTCCTTGAGCTCCTCAATCTGAACTATTCGACCGCACCGAGGACGAGGGCGAGAAGTGCCATCCGTAGAACAACACCATTAAAAGCTTCCTCCCAGTAACGGGCATGACGGGTGCTGTCCACTTCCGGAGGAAGCTCATCCATTCGCGGGAGTGAGTGCAGGATAATAGAGTCGCTTTTCCCCCTATCACGCAAGAGTTCCCGGGTTACCCGAAAGTTGGAGGGTGTGCGGGCTGTGGATTTTCTCCGCTCATCCCGGGACTTTGTATAATCCGCCTGAATCACAGGTTCCATATATATAACATCCGCATCGGCTATCGCATCCTTTACATGTTTGATCTCACGGAATCGTAAATTCTGCTCCTGGAGTTCCGCTTTCCAATCTTCTGTGGGAGACATATCGGGCGGTGAAATGAGCGTTACTTCACAGTCGAAATTTGTCAGGGCATAGCCAATTGAGTGCATTGTGCGCATGCGCATATCGCCGATGCAGAGAAAATGTAGCCCGTCGATCCTGCCCTTTTCCTTTAGCACGGTATACAGGTCGGTGAGCACCTGCGTTGGGTGCTCCCCCCAGCCGTCGCCACAGTTGATCACCGGCACAGTGGCCCATTTTGCCGCCTCTGCCGGGGCACCCTGTTGAAAGTGGCGCATGGCAATTACATCTGCATAATATTCCAGCATATGGACTGTATCCTTGATCGACTCCTGGTAAAAATCACCTGCACGTGTCATTTTGGGGGTCGACGACGACAAAGCGGAAGAAGTCCTGCGCAGACTCTACGCGCCCTTCGTGCGCACCAACGACCGTA
>CAYFYU010000005.1:15899-19247 GCA_964347455.1 uncultured Spirochaetota bacterium
TTTGGGGTCGGCAAATCCGAGAACATGGCCACCGAGGCGGTGCATTGCTGCTTCTGTTGCAAGACGAGTCCGGGTGCTTGGCTGATAAAAAGCTGTCAGAAGAGTTTTTTCCTTGAGCAGATCGGTATTGCGCCTGTTCTCAGCATAGGGCCGCATCCTGTCACATATTTCGAATATGCGCATTAACTCTGCCCTTTCAAAATCTTTTAAGGAAAGGATGTCCCTCCCAATAAAGCTGCGCATAGTACTGTCCCTCCCGTTTCATTTCAGTATGATGCTTCCAACTTATCTATATAAGATCCTTTTCGTGACCGATAGTTTATTATTCTTAATATGCTCCCTCTCTTTTCAGCAGCCTGCCATTACCCCCCTGAACCACAATTCCTTTTTCCATACTGTAAATTACCTTCCCGCGCAATATGGTCTTCACTATTCTTCCCTCGAACACCATTCCTTCGAAGGGAGTGATGTGCCCCTTGGAATAGAAATCCTCACCTCTGACGATCCAGTTCTTTCCGGTATCAACGAATGCCAAATCCGCGTCTTTGCCCCGTTCGATAGATCCTTTCCGTTTGAAAAGACCGTATCTCTTTGCAGCATTCCTTGAGGTAACATCAAGCAGCTTCTGCAGTGTTATTCTTCCCTTCATGTACCCCTCTGAAAACATATAGGGGAGCAGCAAACCGCATCCCGGCATGCCGGCATAATCAGTCCAGATTGAACCGGTAGACTTTTCAGCTGCGCCACAGGGAGCATGATCGGATGCAACGAAATCGATTGCATCTTCTGCGATGAGTTTCCACAATTTTTCCCTGTTTCCGGGTCCCTTTACCGGAGGGGTGCATTTGAGGGGAGAACCGATCTTTTCGAAGTCGGTGACATCGAATTGCAGATACTGTGGACCCGTCTCACCTGTTATCCCTCTGAGTTTGAGTACCTCAAAGACACGGGATGTGCCGATGTGAACGATATGAAGATTTGCTTCGGTTTCCCTGGAGAGCTCTGCTGCAGCAAGTGCAGCCAGCATCTCTGCAATTTCAGGCCGTGAGCTGTAGTACTGAAATGGTGTGTTACCCCCCTCTATTGCAGCAGGAGTTGCAGCAGTCACGTAATCGAAATCTTCAGCGTGAAGCAGCACCGGCAGGCCGAGATTTCTCGCCTCGTGCAAAACACTCTGAAATTGAAAGAGGTTGAGCCGGCCAAAACTCTCCATCCCCGAGATAAAGTACGTCTTGAAACCGAGGACGGTATCGGCGAGCTCACCCATGTATTGGGGAAACCCCTCTTCGTATGACTGTGCAGAAACACCGCCGTAGAGCCCAAAGTCCACGACCGCCTTATCACTTATGGCATCCAGTTTCTGAAGCAGATTGTTTTTGTTTGTGACGGGTGGGATGGAAGTGTCGGGCATATCGATTACGGTTGTAACACCCCCTGAAGCTGCGGCGCAGCTGCCGTGGTAGAAATCCTCTCTCTGGGTATACCCGGGATCATCGAAATGTACGTGTGGATCGATACCACCGGGCAGCACGAGCAGACCCTCTGCATCGATAGTTTGGTTTCTTGCCCTACTTTTTTCCTCGGAAAGATTGGGGCCAATTTCTGTAATCACCCCATCATCGACTCTAATATCGACCTCTTGAAAATCCTGAGCATGGGGAAGGGCGACTTTTCCGCCTTTGATAATCAACTGTGTTCAACCTCCATCAGTTTTTTCCACACCTTTTCCGGAGTTATGGGAAGTCTGTACAACCTGACACCAACCGCGTCGTAGACTGCGTTAGCAATGGCTGGTGCAGGTCCATTGATCGCTATTTCTCCAACCGATTTAGCACCGAAAGGTCCGCTTTCCTCATAAGAGCTGACGATGATGGTCTGCATTTGTGGTATGTCAGGGGCTGTATAGATCTTGTAATTCCAGAAGCGTGGATTCACCATCCTCCCATTTGAATCGAATGTGAAGTCCTCACAGAGGGCGAAACTGATTCCGTTTACAACAGCGCCCTCTACCTGACCTTCGGCCAGACGAGGATTGATAGGTTGACCGCAGTCAATAGCAGAAACGAATTTCACCACGTCCACCCGACCTGTTTTTCTGTCAACCACAACCTCTGCAAACTGGGCGATAAACGGTGGTGGAGATTCTCCGGCGGTGTGTGATGCCTGTGCCTGTATCTGAAATTGGTCCCTATTATACAAGGTATAGCGGGCAATATCCTCGAAGGATAATTTTTTCCCTGATGAAACATCAACTACCTTCCCATCCCGTAGCTCGAGGTTTTCATCCTTTTTTTCGAGCATACTCGATGCTGCCCCGATGATCTGCCGGGCCAGATCTCGGGCACATTTTGCTACAGCCCCGCCTGAAATGTAGGTCGTAGATGAGGCGTATGCACCGGTACCAAAGGGCGACAGGTCTGTATCCGAGGAGAGGACGATTATCTTTTGTACAGAAACTCCCAGCACCTCAGCAGCGATCTGTGCGAGGATCGTGTCTGAACCGGTACCAATGTCGGTTGCCCCCACAAAGAGATTAAATGAGCCGTCTTCGTTCATCTTCATTGAGGCGCTTCCCATGTCGATCAGGGGTATACCTGAGCCCTGCATCGCAACGGCCACTCCCATTCCCGTTACCCCATCTCTCCCGGATTTTAGCTTTTTTTCACGCTTTTTGTACCAATCAATGGCAGAGGCACCACGATCGATACACTCATCGAGCTTACAGGTTTTGATGATCTGCCCAACTCCTTCCTTTCCCTCTCCGAGGGCTTTAAAGACTCCGGATGATTCACCCTCCTTTATATGCCATTTTTTGATGAACCGCAGGATATCCTGGCCGGTCTTTCGCGCTATTATATCGATCTGCTGGTTGAATGCGAAGTAGCCCTGAGTTGCACCATATCCTCTGTAGGCTCCGCCAACCGGGAGGTTTGTGTACACCGAACGTCCGTGGAATCGGAGATGATCGATTTTGTTGAAAAGCGGTAGTACCTTAGCCCCAACATTGGACAGAACGGTGAGCGCATGGGTACCGTAGGCTCCTGAGTTTAAAAGGCCTTCCATTTCAAGTGCAGTGATCGTTCCGTCTTTTTGCACACCTGTTTTGAGTCTGATTCTCATAGGATGCCTCGTGCGGGTCGATATAAAAACCTCCTTCCTCGAGAGGGTTATCTTTGCAGATCTGCGATTGCGCCAGGTAACGAGTGCGATGAGGGTTTCGAGAAAAACCTCCTGCTTGCCGCCAAATCCTCCACCGATCCTCGGTTTTATGACACGAATCTTTGCTATCGGAATGTCGAGAACGTGGCTAATGATCCTCCGCGCATGAAAGGGTACCTGTGTGGTGGA
>CAYFYU010000005.1:19257-43673 GCA_964347455.1 uncultured Spirochaetota bacterium
TCGCGCCGTCGCAACAGCGCGCGCCAGGCCGTAACCAGGCGTCCACGCTCATCGAGGTAACCACGGACTGCGTGAGGTTCGATTGCACAGTGAGAGGCATAGTGCGTCCAGTAGCTATGTTCCTCGACAAAGTCAGCGCTTCGAAATCCCTCTTTTAGATTGCCGAAACCAATCTCAACCTCTGCAACAAGGTTGTTCTCTGGCTTGTATTTTACTGGAATCTTTGCATGTTCATCATCGACGTGAATGCGGGGAGCTGACCCGACCAATGCTTTTTCCATATCGAAGAGGGGGTCAAGCTCTTTATACTCTACCTGTATCCTGCTGAGCGCTTCACGTGCAGTCTCTGCACTTTCAGCAGCGACAAGTGCGACCCGGTCTCCTACAAACCGAACCCGGTGATCGAAGAGTACGTTGTCGTAGGGCGATGGTTCGGGAAATCCCTGACCTGCAGTCGTATGCAGCACACGTGGAACATTCTGATAATGGAGAATATCCACTACCCCGTTGATCTTTTCGGCAGCGCTTGTATCAATTTGGGCTATTTCAGCATGGGCAACAGGTGCATAGAGCAGTTCACAGTGTAGCGTGCGCCCCGTCTGAAAATCATCGGTAAACTTATCAGAGCCTACTGCCAGTGAAAGTGCATCGATTTTATGAACCGATTGCCCCACGGTGTTGAATTTATCCATTTACGCGAATCCTTTTGGCTGCAAGCTTTACCGCCTCTATGATCTTCACGTATCCAGTACAACGACAGAGATTTCCATCAAGGGCCCTGCGAATTTCATCCTCGCCAGGGTCCCTGTTTCTTGCCAGAAGGTAGTAGGTTCCCAGAATCATGCCCGGCGTGCAGAAACCGCACTGAACCGCTCCTGTTTCAACGAAGGCGGACTGAATTGGATGGGGATCGTGCAGAGTGCCGATACCCCTTACCGTAAGGATTTTTCTCCCCATAGCCGATGCTGCGAAAACCTGGCAGGAGTTGACCAGTTTTCCATCCATGAGAACCACGCATGATCCGCATTCGCCCTCTCCACATCCCTTCTTCACCTCTGTATAGCCCCCGTGCCTCAACAGATCGAGGAGCGTTGCACGGGTGTCAAAGGAGAGTTTTTGTTCTTTGCCGTTAATTGTGAATGGACCTTCCATGGATCAGCCCCTTAAGAGAACCTCAAGTCCCCGCTCAAACTGCACACCCACTATTTGCTGGAGGTAGTCTGCGCTGAGACCATGCTTCGGTGCGAATTGGACGTTAATATCATTCCCCAATTCTCTGACCCTAACCTCATCAAGCCTTTCGTCCTTTAAAGCTTCTTCGATTCTGGACAGCCTCTTGAATTTTCCAGCACATCCAACAATAACAGCTCTTACTTCCTCAATCCTGTTTTTAAACCGCTTCATGAGAATAGTGATTGTAAAGGCAGGGTAGTCGAAGTGGGTTCGTGTTTGACGGTAGTAGAACGAGCTCCAGCGATCATTTCTAAGTCTGACAGCAGTTATAAGGGAACCTTTCCTCAGTTTCGATTCGGTAACGTAACGAAGGACAGGATATATACCACTCTCACTCCCGATCAGTGAGACCTCCGCGTCGAGAGCAAGTAAAGGTCCCATCAGATCAGACCAGGCAGGGAAGAGAGCAATACTCCCCCCCATGGTTATACGGTTTCTAAGCGGTGTCGATGCTGCGAAGCCGATTGATTTTGCGAGTATGTGATCGGGTTTGATGTTTTCACAGACTTCAGCAAAGGTTTGAGCTGATCCTATCTCAAGGCTCCTCTGTTTTTTTCGAACATAGTTGAGCGGAAGATGGGAGAGATCGATCAATCCCTTCAACTTATTAACACTCCCCCTGAGTATGCTCGTACCCCCACCATGAGGAATGGTTCCGGGGATAGCAAGGAGTTTACATACCTCGTCGAACGATCTGGGAAAATACCACTGTATATCTCTCATGGTCGATTCCAAGGACTGTTTTCACCTGCGGATTATAATAGTCTTTTATTATCCCCATAAATTAACGATCCTTTATCATATATTCAAGAACACTTCTTCAGGAGAGGTGGATTGTGAATCCAACTGTCCTGTGGACAATAGAAAAGCATGTGCAGCTGAAATATTTTATGGATCTAGGGTTTGCATTTTTTAATGTTTTCCTGTAATGTTCTATGTACTTTTAAATGTTTCAGCAAATTTGATATGACCCCTGTAAGCCGTGTATGTAGTTCAATGGATCAATCAAAGGGTCCTGAGAGGTAGATGTATATGAAAAAAGTAGTTATCATGTTTTTAATGATCATACTCATCATGGTTGCGCTAGAATCCATGGGTGCGTGGCACAGTATTGCTCCCAGCTACATTTATACCCACATAAATACAACCGAGGGTGACCGGTATAATTTCCATTCTGCTGGTTTCAACTATACCATTCACGGAAAGAAAAAGTATGCATTTTTCTCCAGTGTAACCGTAATGATGCCGGCTTGGGCCAGTCAGAACGGCAAGAGTTTCGATAATCGCGACATTTACAAGAGTGTTCTCGGTGGTGATCTGCTTGTTGGTATCGCACAGGTGAAACCCACTGCGCGGAAGATCGATCTTACTCCAGCGCTAGGGGGGCACCTGAACGGAATTCGCCTTCGCGGTGGGGAGCTGTTCAAGGATTTCTACAGTCTTACCGCAGGTGTCGGGGTGAGTATACATGCCAGTTCCCGTTTTAGCAGAAAATTATACGGATTGTTCTTTACCTCTGGAAGCCTTGATTTCGTGGATCTGCTCTATGAGGAAAACAAGCTCAAAACCGGTTATTCTTTGAGCGCCGGCTTAGGACTTAAATTTTAATCGATATTAAGGGAATTGAATATGGGACGCACAGTTCACCTCTTTATTATTCTACCTCTCGCATTGGCCTTCGTATCGTGCGGTCTTGCGGGTTACAATGATCTCGGTGAAGAGGTCAATCCCTATCTTCAGCTCGGAACCGAATCGAAAACCTACATGAGCACACAAACTACAGTGATTGGTGACGCATTGGAATTAATCACTCTCAGTGATCCCGATGAGGAGAACAAAGGCGGCATCATCATTATGGAGATTATTGATAGGACCGATTCGTTTACGGTGGAAATATCAAGGGGTACCTATCAGATATTTGGGGGGAGCATTGCAATCGATATATTTGTCAAGTACGAAAATGATTATAAGTGGACTTCCAACCCAAGTGGAAGCCCTGGCGCATCACAAACCGAGTTTTCACCGGATATGAGAATTGAGTTTGTCTTTACACAGGATGATGCACAGGCGACCATTTCCCTTGACGGAACTCTATACAAGCGGTTTGACCATATTCTCGATTCGATTATGTCCAAGTCGTCACCTGAGAGAGAGATACAGCTCATGAAGATGTACGATCTCAGCATTGTGGCTTCTCAGTCCAAAATAGACGGTTTTGGAGGAAAGGGGATGCTGGAGTATATAGGAAAGACGACGCTCGTTGAAGGATTCAGGTTTGGGTCATTTGATCTTGATCCGACCTGGAAGGGAGTGCCTTGGTTAAGCAGTGTTATAACCAAATTTGACTATGACAATTACAGTGACAATGCATATATAGTTCTCACCGGCAAACAGAGTAGTGAAGCATCTATAGGGGGGGACGGCGGAATGTCGGGCTTGGTGAGCTTCACTGCTCAGGGTACCACCAACACCTGGAACTGCAGTGTCAATTACGGGAATATTGCTCTGACCGAAACTCTTGGAAGTTCAGGCGATTATATTGTGACCATTTCAGGAACCCCCTATAATGTCTCCTACAAGCATGTCAATCCCGGGGTTTTCAGTTTTATCGATATACTCGACCCGGATCCTGCGAACTGGACCTTTTAGAGATTTGTCTTGACCTGTACCGATTTGAAAACCAGTTTCGTTATTAGTAGAACAATTGCATAAGAGAGGGTAGAAATTTGAAAGAACAGAAATCAACAGGGAGCTATATCGCAACTTTCGGGGGCGGTTGTTTCTGGTGTGTGGAGGCTGTTTTTAAGCGGATCAAAGGTGTACGATCCGTCACTTCAGGCTATGCGGGCGGTTCAACGCAAAACCCGACATACCAAGAAGTTTGTGCTGGAAACACAGGCCATGCAGAGGTCGTGCAGATAGAGTACGATACCCAGCAGATCAGCTATGAAGAGCTGTTGGAGATTTTCTGGAAAGCCCATGATCCCACTACTCTAAATCGTCAGGGTGCAGATATGGGAACGCAGTATCGCTCGATTATTCTCTACCACGATGATGAACAGCGGATGATTGCCGAAGCGTCGAAGGAGAAGGCTGAAGCATCGGGCGAATTTACCAGTCCCATCGTAACCGAAATTAAACCCCTTGGTATTTTTTATCCTGCAGAAGACTACCATCAGGATTACTATGACAATAATCCTCAAGCTGGTTACTGCGCAGTTGTTATTCGTCCGAAACTGAAGAAGCTGGGTATTCAAAAGTAGTAGAGAATCTGATAAAGGATTGCTCAACAGGAATAGTTTTGTGGTGAGTTCGGGAAAAAAAGTCTGTGGGATTATATGGGATCTCGATGGTGTGCTCATCGATTCGGAACTTCTCCACATGCAAGCAGAGAGAGAAACCCTAAAGGGATTCGGAATCGAGTTGACCACACCCATTGCAAAACAGTACTTTGGTGTTAAGCTCACCGATTATTTTAGCGATATAGCCGGGCGATTTGGTCCGAACATACCCGCCAAGGATATGATCCAAAAACATCTGAAAACTCTTAGAAAATATTATAGTGAAATTTTTCCTCTTGTCCCTCATACTATTGAAGTTCTACACATCCTGAAAAAAGAGTATCCAATGGGTATTGCGACGAGCAGAGAGCGGGAACTTGCCTGTACTGTGCTGAAGCGGTTTTCACTCTTTTCCTTTTTTCAGACGGTTCTCTACGGTGATGATGTAGTGAAGGGTAAACCCCATCCTGAAGCTTTCATCAAAGTTGCCGAACGATTGAAAATGGATGCATCATCTATCGCAGTTGTCGAGGATTCGATAAGTGGCTATATCGCCGGGCAAAAGGCGGGAATGCACGTTATTGCACGCAAGGCAGCACACAACAGTGACCTCGATTTTTCACAGGCAGATTTCATTGTAGAGGACCTGCGGGAAATTCCTCCCTTATTGAAAAAGATAGGAAGTTACTGAGCGGCACAAGCTGTGGAAAATGGACGTAAATGCAAAAGATGAACAATTCCAAATTAATCCTTTACTATGGTAGGGGTGATAGATGGGTTTAGGGTCGAAAAATTCCATTGTCATTGTGGGAAGTGCGAATGTGGATATTTTTTTTAAAACGAAAGAGCTGCCCTCCCCTGGTGAAACGGTCGTGGCCTCTGCATACAGTAGAAGTTTCGGGGGCAAGGGGGCGAATCAGGCGGTTGCATTGGCGAAATTGGGGGGCAGATCGATCATGTTGTGCAGAGTGGGTACTGACGGATCCGGAAGTGAATTGCTCGAGAATTTCACCCGATCAGGCGTTGATACTGGATATGTGATTCGTGATCCCGGGAATTCTTCAGGCATGGCTTTTATTACCGTTGACAGGAGAGGAGAAAATACGATTGTTATTTTTCCCGGTGCAAATATGAAACTCGACCCCTCGGATCTCGATTCTGTTCTGGATCAGATTCGTGTTTCCGGCGCTGTCGTGGCGCAGCTCGAGATACCCCTTCAGACTGTCGAGAGAGTCGCAGCTATTTCCCGCGAGCACAATGTTCCCTTTATCCTGAATCCGGCTCCAGCGCCGGCCGAGGATATTTCTGGAATACTGAGAAATGTGGATATTCTTTGCCCCAATAAGAAGGAGGCGGAAGCTCTAACTGGTGAGATAATTACAAATATCGAAGATGCGAAAAAAATTGGTCGCCTCTTGATGGAATTAGGTGCTGGATCGGTCGTTTTAACCTTGGGTTCATCCGGTGCGCTCCTCGTCACAGGGAATACCGAGCTTCATATACCAAGCCCACAGGTGCAGGTTCGTGATACCACCGGTGCAGGCGATGCCTTTGTCGGATCCCTTGCCTATTTTATTGCATCTGGAAACTCGATCTATGATGCCGTACGGTACGCAAATGTTACGGCAGCCCTCTCCGTGACAAAGGATGGTACGCAGGCCGGTTTGCCAGGTTTGAATGAGGTGGAGCAGCTGTACAACAGTTTCTATGCTGAAGGGTGATACCCACCGGAATAGCTTTGGGAGGTGATTATTCATGAATGAAGGATTTGAAACGAATATTGTACGGCAGCGGCAGAGCCTCAGGTTAACCCAAAAGGAAATAAACAGGAGGATTCAAGACGCACCATTTGGAGATGAAACAAAAAACTGGGCGAGAAGATGGGCGGATGTGGAGTCCTACGGGAATGTTGGGTTTGGGTTGTATAATGTTACCCCCATAATGACGAGAGGGGAGGGTGCCTATCTTTACGATGCCGACGGTAAAGAGTACATTGACTTACTGGCTGGCTTTTCTGTCTCTTCTCTGGGTACCTGTAATGAGGAGATCACAAAAATTATTCGTGAACAGTCCCTGAAATTGATCCATTACTTCGATTTTCCTCATGTGGAACGGATAAAGCTTGCCGAAAAGCTGGTAAAGCTATCCCGAATAAAGAAAAAAACACGGGTTGTTTTCGGTGTGAGCGGCTCGGATGGCATCGAACTTGCAATACGAGCCGCGCGCTACTACACTGGACAGCCCTATATTCTCTCTGCTTACGGTGACTATCACGGGAATACGTACGGTACAATGGGGCTAACAGGCAAAGGTGGGATGCAACCCTACTTTTATCCTGTTCTGCCGAATATGGCAACCGGTCACTTTCATTTTCCATACTGCTACAGATGTCCCTTCGATAAGGAGTACCCCGATTGCCAGATGTACTGCATGTCGAGCTTCGAGAGGCTTTTGGAAAGCAAGGAAAGTCCCTTTGGAGATGGGATCAGTGGTATCAACAATGTTGCTGCGATTGTGGTTGAACCATTTCAGAGTTCGGCAGGATACTATGTTCCCCCGGTCGAATATCTGCAGGAACTTCGGCGCATCACAGAGAAATTTGGTATGCTTCTGATCGTCGATGAGATACAGAGCGGTCTTGGAAGAAGTGGGAAACTGTGGGCCTTTGAGCATTCAGCGATCGAGCCCGATATGATCGTAACATCCAAGGCACTCGGAGGAGGGGTGCCGATATCGGCTGTTATCGGCAGATCAGATATTTTTACCCAATGGGGACCTGGCGCTAATGTGTCTACCCAGGCAGGGAATGTACTCGCCTGCGCAGCTGGTAATTATGTTCTTGATACCGTTTCCTCCAAGGAATTTCTGACAAAGGTCAATGCGGTGGGGTCATACTTTTACAACAGCCTGCAGGAGCTCCAGAAGCACCATCGCATTGTCGGGCACATCAACAGCAAAGGTATATACACCGGACTCGAGCTTGTCTGTGATAGGAAAACCAAGGAACCAGCCGTTGAGGCCTCCGTTTTCATTAGAGACAGGCTGCTTGAGGAGGGGGTCCTCTACGAAAAGGGAGGCTACTACCACAACCGTATGCAGTTCATTCCACCTCTGACAATAGGAAAAGAAATAATTGACAGGGTGATAAATCTTTTGGATAGAGTTTTTGGTGAAGCAGAGGACAGGTTTTTGTCCCGTTAAAAAAGGGTGAATCATATAGATATCAGAATGGGATGATGGTGGAAATGACTTCGAGAGAGAGGGTTCTCACCGCCCTTGAACACAGGGAACCTGATAAGGTTCCCATAGATTTCGGTGGAGTACACACGAGCTTACACGATCATGCGCATCGGAATCTAATGCAATTCCTTGGTCTTGATGGACCTGACGCACCGATTCAGGAAATTTGCCAGCAGATCGTGTATCCCGATAGAAGAATATTGCAGCTTTTTGGAGCGGATATAATTGGAGTTTATCCCAAACCTGCCTCGGGATGGAAACTGAGAGTCGATCCAGTTAGAGATAAGTGGATGGATGAGTGGGGAACGGTGTGGGTACGACCGAGGGATGGCTATTTTTATGACATAGAAGAGCATGTCATGAAAAATTTTAATGTTGATGATCTCAAAGAATACAATTTCCCCGATCCGCGTAATAGGGGGAGGATCGAGGGACTACGGGAAGAGATAGGGAAAATACGTGAACGAACCGACAAGGCAATTATTTTTTTCAACGCATCATGGGGACTCTGGGAAAGTCTGTGGCTTCTCCGTGGATTTGAACAGGCCTATGTCGATATTGCATCCAACAGAAAATTTGTCGAAAAGTTCTTTGAAAAAATGCTCTGGTGGAGCGAAGCCTTTTGGGATACCGTGCTGAGTGAAGTTGGTGATCTGATCGACGTTGTTCAAATTGGTGATGATCTCGGCACGCAGCGAGGACCGGTGTTCAATCCTGAACTGTACCGATCCCTCTTAAAACCATTCCATAAAGAATTGGTCCGCTTTATAAAAACAAAAACCGATGCAAGGGTGTACTTTCATACCTGCGGTTCCATATACTGGGCAATAGAGGATTTTATAGATTGTGGGATCGATATATTGAATCCTGTTCAGGTGGGTGCGTTCAACATGGATTCAAAAATATTAAAGAGAGAGTTTGGAGAAAATATAAGCTTTTGGGGAGGTGGTTGTGATAATTACCTATTGCTCCATGGAAAACCTGCTGATATTGAAAATGAGGTTCAGGGGCGAATAGCTGATTTTGCTCCCCAAGGAGGGTTTATCTTTGCATCGATACACAATATACAGGCAAATACTCCCCCTGAAAACATCCATGCCATGTATACCACAGCGGTGAAATACAGGAACTAGTGATACATTCTCATTTTATATATATATTGACAAGAATGATTTCCATTTTATAATTGATCTTCGGAATATATTAAACACACGGCGTTGTTTAATATATTTAAATCATTTTTCAAGGAGGTTTGAACATGAGACCAAAAGGTAAATTGTTCATGGTTGGTGTGCTCGTTTTATTTGTGTTTTCCCTGTTCCTTCTTAACGGAAGCGGCAAAAAGCCCGAGGAAATAACACTGACTATTTCTGTTCTGTCCGGTGTTCACAAAGACCCCTTCCTTGCCGCTGCACCATTGTTCGAGAAGGATCATCCAGGTGTCACTATTAACATTGTTGAATATCCCTTTGGCGATATCTACGAAAAGGAGATGCTGGAGGCAACGTCTCATTCAGGAGCCATCGACATTTATGAAATGGCCAATGGCTGGATGCCTGATTTTGTTGAGGGAGGGTTTCTACTGGAGCTTGATAGTTACTTTGCGGAGAAGGATCCCTGGCTTGACGACATATATCCCGGTTTCAAGGGATTGATGTCTTATAACGACAAGTACTATGCGCTACTTCTGGATGGCGACGTGTTCATGGCCTACTATCGGAAAGATCTGTTTGAGGATCCGAAGGAAAAGGCGGCCTTTAAGAGGAAGTACGGGTACGAACTTGCAATTCCCAAGACATGGGAAGAGTGGGCTGATATGGCTGAATTCTTCCACCGCGATACGGATGGAGACGGTGAGGTAGATCTGTACGGCAACAACATGATGTACAACAGGCTGTTCGGACCCTTCACCTTTCTGCAGTTCCTCCATTCTTACGGGGGAACCTATTTCGATCCGGATACAATGGAGCCCCTTCCCAGTGACGAGGCTAATACGAAGGCATACCAGATGATCGCCCGCCTTTTAAAGTACGGTGGACCCGATATGGTGAACTGGGGTTATACGGAAATGGACAGCGCAGCCATGAGAGGAGTTTCAGCGATGATAATGCAGTGGAACGAGGTATCGTGGGATTTTCGAGAAACCTCACTGATCAAAAACAAGATCATGTATGGCCCTGTACCGGGCGCAATGGTGAGGGGAAAGTATAACTCTCCTGCCCTTGAGGCGTGGGGATGGTGTGCAGCAATCTCGGTTGATTCGAAGAATCCCGATATGGCCTATGAATTTCTGTATTTTATCTCCTCCCCAGAGATAAGTCTCGAAATATTTGCCATTCCCTATGATGGTCTTGAGCCGTGGCGTGCCTCGCATTTTGCTGATGAGGCGTTGCCGAAGTGGCGTGAGCTGACCCCGAATGCCCCTGCATGGTTGGATGCAATGAAGAAGAGCGTTGAGAATGGTGTCCCTGATCTGCGAATACCGGGAATGTTTGAGTACTACGATGTTATGGGTATTCATATGGGGGAGGCCCTCGTTGGAAAAAAATCACCGGAAGATGCTCTAGCGGATATAAAAGAAGAGTGGAAAAAAATCACCGAGCGCAGAGGCTTCAACAAGCAGAAGCGTGCATATCAAACGATCTATGAACTTGAAAAAGCAGGTATGGCAGTTATCATTGATTAAGCCTAGATTTATGGAAAGAATCCATCTGGACGGGAATACATATCCCGTCCAGATCTTTTTTCCTGGAGGAATAAATTACTGTGCGGGAATCCTCATCTTTAGCAACAAAACCACTCTGGCTTAGCGTAAGGAAGAGTGGCTCCCCCTACTTCATGATTGCACCTGCAATATTGATAATTCTCGGGATCACCATCTTTCCGCTTATATTTTCTATCGGTATGAGTATGACACCCCTGAACCTGGCTCGACCAGGATCAGAGAGTGAATTCATTGGTTTGAGAAACTACCGCGATATATTACTGGAGCCCCGGTTCTGGAAAACCCTCTCAAACACGATGATCATGGTAAGCCTTGCTGTCAGCTTTGAATTTTTTGTGGGATTGCTGCTTGCCACAATTATCAACAGAGAATTCAAAGGGCGCCGTATCATCACAATACTCTTTTTAATTCCGACTCTAATTGTTCCAGTTGTAATAGGGATGATATGGCGGTTACTCCTCAATGAGGGTTTTGGTTTAATAAATTATCTTATCCGCACGCTGAATATTGGCAAAGGGGTCGCGTGGGTTGCAAAGCCCACCCTTGCTTTGTTTGTCATAATTTTTATTGATATATGGGAGTGGACCCCGCTGATGTTTCTTATACTCCTGGCAGGTATGATGTCACTGTCGAGAGAGCCATTTGAAGCAGCTGCCATTGAAGGAGCCACCTCGTGGCAGATGTTCTGGAGAATTACGATTCCCCTTTTGCAACCCGTAATTCTTGTGGCCATTCTGATACGTCTCATCGATGCATTCAAATTATTCGATACAATCTTTGTAATAACAGCAGGGGGGCCGGGATTGGCAACGGAATCCACCAGTATGTTTATCTACTATAAGGCGTTTAAACATTTTGACATTGGAATAGCCTCATCCATATCGTGGTTGTTTCTCCTTATAATCATTGTTATCACTACCTTTTTACTGAAATTCATTTCACGCACCGAGAGGTGATGCTGGTGAATTATTTAAGAAAGTTAAAAAAACTGAGAAGAGTCCTGTTTTATGTCGTGGTTCTCGTAATTCTTGCCTGTACACTGGTTCCTGTTTTTTGGATCATTAACAATTCATTCAAGACGAGGGGTGAGATTATATCCAGTAAACCGGTATGGGTGCCAAAAAATCCTACCCTTAAAAATTATAATAAGCTTTTTTTTCCCAAACCGGGTGATCTCAGCGGTTGGAATGGCATACGAAACAGTATCATTGTTGCGCTTTCGAGCACCCTGTTATCTTTAATTTTCGGATCCATAGCGGCCTATGCCTTCTCGCGATTCGATTTCAAGGGGAAGGATAATATTGCATTCTGGGCACTTTCCACACGAATGTTTCCTCCTGTGGCAACAGTGGTTCCGATATTCCGGATTTTTTCATATCTTCGTATCATAGATACACACATTGCACTGACAATCGCATATCTTGTTTTCAACCTTCCATTTGCTATGTGGATGATGAGGGGTTTCTTTAACGATATTCCAAGAGAAATAGACGAGTGCTCGATGGTCGATGGGTGTGGTAGAATTGGAGCTCTCTGGCGCGTTGTTATACCCCTTGCGCTTCCCGGATTGGCTACAACCGCAATCTTTTGTTTTCTCTTCTCCTGGAACGAGTTCCTCTTTGCCCTGGTATTGACAAGGGCAAAGGTGCAGACCTACCCGGTGCTGGTTACCACCTTTTTAGGCGTAAAGGGCTTACAGTGGGAAAGTATGTCTGCCTACGGCACTGCGGGAACCATACCGATAATTATACTTGCTCTGGTTGCACAAAAGTATTTTGTCCGCGGGTTAACCTACGGAGCCCTGAAATAGCTCTGCATCCTTAGAACGTATTCAAAGTTGACAAACCGATCTCTCTGTATATGCGTACATTTCCCTCGATGTCGAGAATGCTGAGCGATAGGGAGGGATCAAGTTCATCCCATTTGATCTGTAACATCCCGAAGTTGTCATCGTGATAGGAAGGGCCAATGCGGAATTTATTGGGAGAAGGGAATCTGGTATTCGAACGGTTTAATGCACTCGAGGTGAGATCGAAGAACGGGTAAAAATTTTCCCTATGGTGGACTGAAAGCTCAGCGTAATGTCGGTCGCCGGATATAAAAATAACACCATTTGCCTGGGTCTCTCTGATGAGGTCGAACAACCTTTCCTTTTCGTGTGGAAAGTTACTCCACCCCTCCCAGCCGTTGAATTCCGCAACCACCTGTATACTCGAAGCGATTATTCTGATATGGGCTTTCTCCTTTAGTTGCGTTTCGAGCCACTTCCACTGTGCTTCACCCAAAATCGAATCCGCTTTATTTTCGTTGACTCTATAGGGTCCGATCATTTTTGCTCTTGTGCCTTTCTTTCTGAAAAGAGGTCCACGAAAAAAGCGCGTGTCGAGGAGAATAATCTGAACTTTCTGATCCTCAGGTCCGTAGTAATAGGTCTCGTATATACCTTCAGTTTTCCTCCGGGAGGAATCTTCGGGTTCGCCCCAGAAGTCGAGAAAGAGCTTTTGTGATTCACTTTTCCTGGGGTAATCGGCTCCAGCATCGTTCACCCCATAATCGTGGTCATCCCAAGTGGCAATGACCGGGCACGTTTTTAGTAGATTCTGAAAAGATCCGTTTTCCCCCATTTTTTCATACGTTGATTTCATTGAGTCCATGTTGAAAGTATCGGCGTATATATTGTCGCCGAGGAAGATGAACAGATCAGGGTTATGTTTTATAATGGTATTCAGGATTGTTTTGGGTCGATTCTGATCGAGGCATGATCCGAACCCGATAAGGTAGAGTGGTCTATTTGCGTTGTTCCCGAATAATGCTGAGGATGAGGAGAAAAGAACGATAGAGAAAGCCAGATATCTTAATTTCATAGACATAGGCAATGTTACGATGAGTATGGATTTCTTCTATTTCTCAAGCATCAGGGCTATAGTACGTATTTGTCCCTTTCAGATTATAATACTTTCCATTCTATGTAAATCGTTTATAATCATTCTAAAGGATTTAAGTACCTAGGGGTGTGCATTATTGTTGGGAAGGATGAGGGGATATGCAAAAGAGAGATCGCTGGTATGACAATAATCCGGAGTTGGGAAAGTTGATAGAAAGCTTACGAGATGTGGATGAAGACAAGCGGGAAGCTATATTTGATGGCATCAAGGAGCTTGATAGGGATTTCGACACAAAACTGATCGATTGCCATGTAATGGAGTTTCCCATGAACCTGAGGAGGCGTTGGTACGACAGGAGTCCCTATTCATGGCTCGTTATTAATGCACTGAAATACGCTGAGAAACCATTGATACGAAAGGTTATCGAATATTTAAAGGAGAAGCTGGAGTTTTCTATCTGACAGGAGCAGCCTCTATGAGTTCTCAGAAGCTTTATACCGATCCTCTTGGGGTTAAATTGAACCTCCCCGCTCCGTTTGAAAGGTTCAGCTTTTTCAGCCTGGAAAAACTTGCCCGGAAGCTGGAATGGGATGTCACGCGAATGCCGTTTACCTTGAAGATCCTCCTCGAGTCTATCGTGAGGAATATAGACGGCAGTCTTATCAAAGAGGAGGATGTGAGAAAGGTTGCCGAATGGAAACGGGGTGAAAAAGCAGAGATTCCCTTCATGCCGTCCCGGATACTCATGCAGGATTTCACCGGTGTGCCGGCAATCGTGGATCTTGCCATCATGCGGGATGCACTGGTCGATCTTGGGGGTGATCATTCACAGATAGATCCTCTCATACCGGTTGATCTTGTAATTGACCATTCGGTTCAGGTCGACCGTTATGCTACCAGTCAAGCTTTCGCCTATAACGCAGATATGGAGTTCAAGAGAAATCGTGAACGCTATGAGTTCCTGCGCTGGGGGGCTGAGTCATTCGATAATTTGCGCGTTGTTCCACCTGCAACCGGCATCTGTCATCAGGTAAACCTGGAATATCTGGCCAAGGTGGTGCAGATAAAGGAGATGGATGGAATACTCTATGCCTTTCCCGATACTCTCGTCGGCACTGATTCGCATACAACGATGGTTGATGGACTCGGAGTGCTTGGCTGGGGTGTTGGAGGTATTGAGGCTGAAGCCGTTATTCTCGGACAGCCCTACTTCATGCTCATACCAGATATAATCGGTTTAAAGCTGACCGGTAAACTCAATCCGGGAACGACGCCAACGGATATCGTTCTGAGAGTGACCGAACTTCTTCGGGAGTATGGTGTTGTAGGGAAATTCGTCGAGTTTTTCGGATCCGGGTTGAACTCCATGAGTGTTCCCGATCGGGCACTGGTGAGTAACATGTCTCCTGAAATGGGAGCTACTGCAGTTTTTTTTCCGGTAGACAGTCAAACGCTCCTCTACCTCGAAGCTACTGGAAGGCCGGCTGAGCTCACCGATCTCGTAAAAACCTACACGGGAGAGCAGGGAATTTTTAGAAGAGACGGCAGCCCTGAACCGGAGTTCACCGACGTAATCGAACTGGATCTATCGAGTATCGAGCCTTCAATTGCAGGACCAAGACGACCACAGGACAGGATCCCCTTGAAAATTGCTGGCACATCAATTCCAAATTTACTCTCCAAGTTGAAAAGAGAGCACAGGGGAACCCGCATTGTACTGAATGATAGGGAAGTGGTTCTGGAAGATGGATCAGTGGTAATTGCGGCAATAACGAGCTGTACAAATACCTCCAATCCGACCGTTATGATCGGAGCAGGCTTGCTGGCAAAGAAGGCTGTAGAATTGGGACTCGAGATGCCACCATTTGTAAAGACCAGCTTGGCACCTGGCTCACGGGTAGTTACTCGATATCTCGATGAGTCTGGTCTTACCCCCTATCTCGAAGCTCTTGGGTTCCACCTCGTGGGATATGGCTGTACGACCTGTATCGGCAACTCGGGACCGCTTCTTCCTGAGATTAGCAGGGCGATAAGGGAAAACGACATCGTTGTTGCAAGTGTGCTTTCAGGTAACAGGAACTTCGAAGGACGTATACACCCCGAGGTCAGGGCAAACTATCTCGCCTCACCTCCCCTGGTGGTTGCCTACGCGCTGGCCGGAACAATGAACAGGGACCTTACAGCGGATCCGATCGCAAAGAACCGCAACGGAGAAGATGTATATCTCAGGGACATATGGCCCAGGGAGAGTGAGGTTCAAGAGGTTGCGGAGAAATCACTCTCTGCTCAGTACTTTAGCAGTGAATATGCAAATGTGTATACCGGTAACGAGACCTGGAACAGGGTAAAGGTGGCGAGGGAGAAACGGTATAGATGGAGCGATCAATCGACCTATATCAGGAAGCCTCCCTTTTTCGATTATCTTTCCAGAGATCTGCCTCCCCTGTCAACCATTGAGAACGCACGTGTACTGGTGCTTCTTGGCGAAACCGTTACCACAGACCATATATCTCCTGCAGGCAGCATCCCACCAGAAAGTCCAGCGGGGAAATGGCTCATTGCGAATGGAGTGGAGCAGAAGGATTTCAATTCCTATGGATCACGTCGTGGGAATCACGAGGTCATGATGCGGGGAACCTTCGGGAACGTAAGGATAAAGAATTTCCTCGTACCTGGCAGTGAAGGGGGAGTTACCAAACTACTCCCGTCCGGTGCTGTCATGCCGATCTTTGATGCTGCCACTGAATATGCGAAACGAGGGGTGATTCTCATCGTTATAGCCGGCAAGGATTACGGGGCCGGGAGCTCGAGGGACTGGGCTGCGAAAGGCACGCTGCTGCTCGGTGTAAAAGTGGTTATAGCAGAAAGTTTTGAGCGTATTCATCGGAGTAATTTGATCGGCATGGGTATACTGCCACTGGAATTTTTAGAAGGTGAAAACAGCTCTTCCATCGGATTGAGTGGTCTTGAAAATTACACGATTGAAAAGTTGAAAAAGCCTGGCCAGAAGCTCAGTATCAGGGCAGTATCAGACAACGGAAATGAGAAAAACTTTAGCGTTATTGCGCGTATAGACACACCTGTGGAGCTCGAGTATTATAGGAATGGAGGCATACTACACACCGTACTGCGGCAGATGACTAAAAGTTAAGGGAAAACCTATTCTTCAATAACAAATGGTTTTGGATGAAATTTTGGAGCAACTCGAAGCCAAGGTGTACTGGGTCTTTCATGGTATCCCCATTTTTCAAGAGCAGCCCGCAGAGCACTGTTTTCCTTTCTTTGAGCGTACTCTACAATATGTACGCCTCTCATGATAGAAGCTATCGCCTGCTGCCATGCCTGAGCACCTGCAGTATATCCACCAGGATGACCCAGCATACCACCTCCAGATGGGATTATTATATCATTTCCATATTCGCTAGTGAGAATTGGGGCAAGTCCGGGGTACATACCTCCGGCAGGCATGGACCACATTTTTTTAAACCCGTAAAACTCAGCCTGTGCGAGGTGCTGGCACCGAATTCCTTCCTCGAGACTTACCATAGGAACGCTTGACCAGTATGTAGGGGTCAAAGTCATATCAACACCGCAGAGGCGCAATAATTTAGTAAATACAGGCCAAGATATATTCTTAATCGACGAAACCATATGAGAGTTATGAACCATCACCGGTATATTTATATCGGGATCACCTGTTATTTCCCTGATTGCAGATAATCCAACAGAGTATGTTATTAAAAGACCGTTTGCACCGAGTTCAACAGCTTTTCGGGCTCTCTCATGCAATCTCGTTACTTCGTCGGTAATGGAACACAAATAGATCATTCGCTTTCCCGTTTTCTGTGCGGCTCTGTCAATGGCATCCATGACGTACCTTAAACGGTCATGAAATTTATTATTGTAGGTATCGGAAATCATCTCATCGTCCTTTGCCATGTCTGCACCGCCCAGTGCTGTTTGATAGACTTGATCACCTGTTTGTTGCGGTGTCATTCCCATTTTTGGTTTAATAATGTGCAGCGAAAGGGGCCGTTCTTTTATTCCAGTCATTTCTCGTATTCCCCTAACACCAAAGGTTGGTCCTCGAAAGTTTTTTACCATCTCCTCAGGGAATGCAACATCCAGCAGCCGGAGGTTCTGGGAATATACAAAGCAGTTACCTGCGATAGAAAGGATCATCATAGGAACATTGTCATGCCAGGCGTGGATTGGAAATGCAAACTGCACCACGTCTTTTTTTTGAAACTCATCATCAGTGGGGATTTCATAGTATCCAACGAGTTTACCAGAAAGCATCGTACGTACTTCGTCAGATTCCTCTTCTACTCTTTGCCATGAGCCGGTTGAGCCTTCTATAATCATAGATTCTATTAATTGAAAGTAGTCAATAAAATCGACTCCAGGTAATCGATCACTAATGAAGTATGTTGCAATTATATGATTTTTTTTATCTATGCCGTCGATCGTATTTTGGAAAATTACAGGATCATGAATTCTTTTCATTTCTCTGCTCCTTTTCGCTCACGTACTTTCATTTCTTGTAATGTGTTATGTAATATACTTGTATAATGTTATACATTATATATCCATATTAATCTCTTGAAATACCTATGTCAACAATTTTTTTTGGTTTAGATAAACATATGTTGATCAATAGAGTTATATCGACCTCATGACTCAATATAGAATAAAAAACAGCAATCAGATCAGTTTTAATTTGTTATATAATGATGATTTAAAAGCATTATTGAGAATTTTTTGTTTTATAAAGGTATTTTATAAATTTAATTTTTTAATGATATAATAGAAAATTTAGATAAAAATAAATAAAAGGGTTGACAAAACATTTAAGATTAGTATAATGTTAGACAAATAATTTTTAGCTTCGAGAAAGAATTTTAAAAATGGTAGTGGGAGTAAATTTTTCTGGAAAAAGAAATATAGTCAGTAGAAATGTCAGATAAAAGACTGGAAAAAAGTTCATTTATCCCCCTCAGCCACCAATTATTCGAAATACTGAAAGATTTCATCTTGAAGGGTAACTACGAAGCAGGACAGCCATTTTTAACAGAAACCGATCTTGCAGAGAAATATGGAGTGAGCAGAACAACAGTGAGGGAAGCGACGAGTAGATTGGTATATGAAGGACTTTTAAGGAGAGAAAGGGGGAAAGGAACTTTTGTCATTAACCCAAGGGTTCGTGAAGAAACTGGAATACTTGTACCGTATAGTGAGGAAATAGAAAAGAGAGGATCGAAGCCAAGCTCCCTGTTTGTGGAATTACAATTACAGGAACCGTCCTGGAGGGTGCGGAATATCCTGCAATTGGTAAAAACCGATAGGGTGATTGTGCTTACCCGTGTCCGACTTGCTGACGGCGAACCCATGGCATATCAAACATCGTTCCTTCCCTATTCACTCTGTTCTGAAATTTATCACGGAGAATACGATTGGAATGTGCAACGCTTAACGCCAATACTGGATGGGCTGGGACTCAGAATTGTCAGGGCAAATCAGCGCGTATTCAGCTCAGTGGCAAACGACAGGCAGGCCTCTCTTCTCAATATAGATATTGGTAATCCTCTACTCTGCATCGAAAGGATCAGCTTCACGAAAAACAATATTCCAATTGAATACGTTAATATTTTCAACAGAGGAGACCGCTGGGATATAATCATGGAGTTGAAAAGGGAGAACTCAAAAGGCAACAGGAACAATCTGAATGTTACATAACCGTTTTTGTATTTAACGTACTTATACTACAGTATGATTTCAAGCTGCAACCGCTGTACAGCTAGCGGGGAGATAAAAATGCAGAGAACGCCCCTTTTGAGATTTAATGGTATTGCAAAAGTATTTCCGGGTGTTAAAGCACTTGATGATGTGAGTTTTGAAATCAACGAAGGCGAGGTGCATGCAATATGTGGAGAAAACGGTGCCGGGAAAAGCACCCTGATCAACATTGTTGCAGGTAACTATCAGCCGGACAGCGGCTCAATTGAGATAAAGGGGAAGAGGGTTTCGGTAAAGAGCTATGCAAATGCAATGGAAATGGGCATTAGTGTTGTGTATCAGGAGAGAAGCCTGGTTCCCAACCTGAGTGTAGCTGAAAATATATTTACCGATCGTCAGCCGCGGGGGTTTCTCAACTTCATCGATAAAAAGAGGATGTTTGAAGATACAAAAAAAATATGCAGTGATATAGAACTCGATGTGTTGCCAAGCGAAAAGGTGGGGAATTTAATCATAGCTAAGCAGCAAATGGTTGAAATCGCAAAGGCGCTTTCAATTAAGAGTGAATTGCTCATACTAGACGAGCCGACCGCAACAATAACAGAAAAAGAGACAAAGGTGCTTTTCAAGGTAATCGAGAATCTAAGAGAGAGGGGTATAAGTATCATTTATATTTCCCACCGACTGCAGGAAATTTTCGAAATAGCAGACAGGGTAACTGTCTTAAAAGACGGTAGATATATCGGTACGAGGAATGTGAAGGAGGTCAAAGTAAGCGATGTAATAAAGATGATGGTTGGCCGAGATCTGGTATTGGAAAAATCGAGGCCTATGGGTACCAGTGACAGGGTGCTGGAAGTGAGAAATCTGAATACAGCGAAAATTAAGGATATCAGCTTCATCCTGAAAAAGGGTGAAATACTCGGCTTTGCCGGTCTTTCGGGAGCGGGAAGAACCGAGGTAGCCCGAGCAATCATTGGTGCGGATCCTGTTGAAAGTGGAGAAATTTTTATAGATGGTTTGCCTGTAAAAATATCAAATACAGAAGATGCTATCGAAAACGGAATAGGTTACCTGCCAGAAGATAGAAAGGAGCACGGACTTTTCATTGAAATGAGTGTGGCAAATAATGTGGTCTCAGGAAATCTGAACCTGATCACCAAACGGCGTCTCATAAATGAAAAAAGAATAATCGATGTTTCACAAAAATCTAGAGACAGGCTCCACATCATGTGTCCTTCGGTTGATACAGTGGTGAGGCAGCTGAGCGGAGGCAATCAGCAGAAGGTCGTTTTCGCAAAGTGGCTGCTGGTGAATTCAAAGATACTTATCGTGGATGAGCCGACAAGGGGAATTGACATTGGTGCAAAATCTGAGATTTACAGGATCATCAGAGAGCTATCCTCCAAGGGGACGAGCATTATCATCATTTCATCCGAACTGCCTGAAGTGCTGACCATAGCCGATAGAATCATTGTCATGCATAACGGTCAGATTACCGGAGAGCTTATGCGAGAAGAGACGACAGAAGAGGAGATCATGCATTACGCATCCGGCCTTAAGCAGGGTGTAAATAATAATAATAAATAGAGCGTGTGCGTATGCAGGGAAAAGAAAAGAAAAGCATTGATGCAAAAAACGTGAAGCTGCTTTTTCAAAACAGGGTTTTATTCATATTTATTATAATTATTATCATTTCAATTTTTGCTGGTATTACTTACAGAGAGTTTGCAACAGTAGATAATATAAGTACGGTACTGCTGAATATTTCCATTGATGCAATTGTTGCAGTCGGAATGATGATACTCCTCATTTCAGGGGTGTTTGATCTATCCGTCGGATCCGTTGTCGGCCTCTCGGGAGCAATAACAGCAAAGCTCATCGACAGCATGAGCATGCATTTTGCACTTGCGGCCCTCGTAGCAATTGCCACCTGCCTCTGCATAGGACTTTTCAACGGTATAATCATAGCGAATGTAGGTGTGAATCCGCTCATTGAAACACTGGCAATGATGGGAATCTGTCGGGGCCTCGTTCTTGTTGTTGCGGCAACCGGCATAACGCGACTACCGGACAGTTTTCTAAAAATTGCAGATACAACGTTCTTGGGTTTTCAAATCCCGGTGTGGTACATGATTGTCATTGCCATTGTCTTTTCACTCCTGCTCCTCAAAGTGAGGGTTTTCAGGAGGTACTATTACATTGGTGGCAATATAAAGGCCGCTTCTCTGTCAGGAATAAATGTGATAAGAATGCGGTTGTTCTCGTTTGTGCTCTCATCAGGTCTCGCAGGTTTGGCAGGGGTTATACTGACCGCCAAGCTTGGTGCTTCTATTCCCACACTCGGTACCGGTGTTGAACTGCGCACCATAACTGCCTGCGTTCTGGGGGGTGCAAGCCTCTCTGGAGGTTATGGAACAGTACTGGGAGCGATTGTGGGTATATTTTTCATGGGATTGGTCAACAACCTGATGGTGGTAACCAGAATGGCAGTCTCCTGGCAGAACATCGTCATAAGCGGAATATTGATAGCTGTTGTAACCGGTGATGCCATTTTAAACAAGCGCAGTGTTTAATAATGTAAGTTTTGCAAGCTTGAAAAAAGGAAAACTGGAAGCATGTCAGATACAGCAGGGGAAACGAGCAGCTTAAGTAAATTGCTTAGGAACAGATCCGTATTCCTGGGCATTGTCATAATCGTAATATCTGTGGCTTCGTCAATGTCATTTGAGGCATTTCCTACCGTCCTGAATGTAAAATCCATCATTCTGAACATGTCCACCTATGCGATAGTTGCCATAGGTATGATGCTCCTCCTCATATCAGGAGTGTTCGATCTCTCCGTTGGTTCGGTGTTCGGTTTTTCAGGGGCAGTGGCGGGAAGCCTGATGTACTACTACGGTGTAAACACCTGGGTTGCGGTATTTGTCTCACTTCTGGGGTGTCTGGGTATAGGTATCTTCAACGGTACGCTTATTGCCCGGGTTGGCGTGAACCCACTGATCGTAACACTGGGCATGATGGGGCTGGTACGGGGCCTGGATTATCTTGTGGCCGGCACCGGCATATTTGAGCTTCCCCGCGCCTTTTTCAAAATAGCAGACAATACGATCCTGGGTTTACGCATACCCGTATGGTACATGGTGGTGATAGCGGTGGCATTTTCATTTCTCGTGTCAAAAACAATTTTTTTTAGAAAGTACTACTACATCGGTGTGAATCAGAGGGCAGCAGCATTGACCGGCATTAACGTGGTGAAGATGAGAATAATATCCTTTATGATAACCTCCGGCCTGTCAGGCATAGCGGGTATCATTATGACCGCAAGACTCGAGATCGCAATGTCCACACTCGGGGTGGGATTGGAGTTTCGGGTGATCACTGCCTGCATACTCGGAGGTGCCAGTTTGTCTGGAGGAAAGGGAAGTGTTCTCGATGCAATTATGGGAACCCTGTTCATGGCTATAGTGAGCAATTTAATGATCGTCGCAAAGATACACGTCTACTGGCAGAACATCGTTACGGGATTGATCTTTTTAATTGCCGTATCCATTGATGCAATGTTGAACAAACGCGTTTCCTAGAGATTCGTGTTTAATATTTTAAATCTTAAGGAGGAGGGTTTTATGAAGAGGAAACGACTTTTTACCGGGTTTTTGATTGTGGTTGCAGTGGTGTTTCTGTTCATTGCTACGGACGTTTTTGCGGAAAAGGAAAAGAGTGGAGAGCCAGAGGAGGTGGCACCTGCTAAAACAGTGGATGTATCAGAGGAGGAGTATGTTGCAATACATGCTCTTTCGAGTTTTCCCATGTTTGTGGCCAATGATCATGCTGCGCTGAACCAGTTTGCAGAGGAGTACGGTGTGAAGGTCACCATTGCCGGCCCGACAGAATGGGACATGGATGCGCATGCCCGGACAATCGAGGAGGTTGCCGCACGCCGCCCGACCGGTATGATCGTTTATGGTTTTTCTCCTGCATTGAAGAGTGCCATAAACAAGGCGGTTGATGCGGGAATACCAGTTGTCTGTGTGGATGCCGATGTGGCTGACTCCAAGAGGCTTGCCTTTGTCGGAACCGACTGGTATCGAGTCGGGCAAACACATGCGCGCGAGATGGCGAAGCTCACCGGCGGCAAGGGGAAGTTCGCCGTTATCATGATTATCGGTATGGACATTTTCGATGACGCTCTTCAGGGGTATGAGGATGAGCTGAAAAACCATCCTGGTATGGAGCTCGTTGGGGTTTACAATGATAATGCCAGCGTTGAAGAAGTTGCCCGTATTACAACCGATATTCTCTCAGCATTTCCAGACATTACCGGCATCTCAGGATTTGACGGTGCTTCTCCCGGCATCGGTGCAGCACTGAAAGAATCGGGCAGAAGACCGGGAGAGATAAAGGTGACGGCGCAGGATGTTGAACCTCCACAGATAAAGTATATTGAGGAGGGAATTTTTCACGTCCTTGTGGGTCAGAAGAGGAAGTTATTCAGCTATTACGGTGCGAAACTGCTGTACGACTACGTTCATTCTCCGATTGAAATTACTCCCAACGATAATGGTGTCGGTGTGACTAACATTCCCCTGAGTATAGACACAGGTTTATTCTTGATCACCAAGGAGAATGTGGAAGCTTTCAAGGGCGAGATGTAGATATTAGGGTAATACTCCGATTTTTCAAAAGGGCGGTGGTACTCGTTTTCAGACGGGTATTGCCGCTCCATTATAAATTTTGGTAAGGAGGATCTGGATGACATCACGAGAGAGGGTCCTTGCTGCCGTAAACCACCGGGAGCCCGATAAGGTGCCGATTGATCTCGGCGGCACGATCTGCACAACCCTAACGGCAACTGCAAATAAAAAACTGAAAGAGTATCTGAATATAACAGAGGGCGGGGAAATCGTCACACTCCCGATTATCGACGTTGTTCTCCCACTGGATGATATTCTGAAGTTGTTTGAAACGGATACACGAACCGTACGTCTGAAGGGTCCATCTGATGATGGTGGTGACAAAGAGGAGGATAAAGTCGGTTTCAGCTCAATCGGGCTTTCAGATAAGCCGCAGAAGCATTCGGTATTTGATGAGTATGGGACTCGCTGGATGAAAACGGGTTATGATTATTCACCTGTAGAGTTTCCCCTTGCAAATGCACAACTTTCGGATCTGAAAACCTTTCCCTGGCCGGATCCCTCTAACTCGGGGAGAGTGCAGGGGATTCGGGAAGAGGCGAAGGCGCTTCGTGATGAGACAGATTTTGCAGTTTTATCTGACATTATGTGCGGCGGCCCCTTTGAACAGTCACTGTGGCTA
>CAYFYU010000005.1:43683-71570 GCA_964347455.1 uncultured Spirochaetota bacterium
TTCCTCGATCTTGCCACTGATCCAAAATTCGCTCAGGCTCTACTGGAAAAAATTACAGAAATAGACATCGATTTCTGGGATGCACAGCTGTCACAGGTGGGTGATTTAGTTGACGTTGTGTGCCAGGGCGACGATATGGGATCGCAGGCAGGACTCCAATTTTCACCGGAGATGTACCGCAAATATGTTAAGCCCTGTCATAAAAAGCTTTTTTCATTTATTCATTCTAAGACAGATGCGAAAGTGTGGCTACACTCCTGCGGTTCGGTCTACTCGATCATACCGGATCTTATAGAAATAGGTGTCGATATTCTGAATCCTGTTCAGTGCGGCGCCAAAAATATGGAGCTGAAACGGTTGAAGCGTGAGTTTGGAAAGGATATCACCTTCTGGGGAGGTGGTATTAATGTGCAGATCATACCTTTTCTATCAAAAAAAGAGGTCGAAGACCATGTGCGGGAAGCTATCGAGATAATGGCGCCAGGAGGAGGCTATGTTTTTGCAGCGACCCATAATATCCTACCGGAAACAGAAGGTGAGACAACCTACACAGCCTATATCACTGCAAAGAGTTGCCGTGATTACTCATAAATTAAGCAGATCTGAGGTTAATATCATGAAAAAGGACTACCGTGTAAAATCTGTTCAGAAGATTGTTGTTATAGGGGAAAGTAATGCCTTTGGGATGTGCGCAGCAGACCCACGAAACGAGTGGGTACAGACCGTGGCGAATCTGATCCGCGATTTTCAGGATGAACATCTCACGGTGCTCAACAACTCGATACCGGCAAATGTGATCAGCTCGAAAAGTCCTGGATCCGCTCATCTTCCGGATTGGGGTAAGCCGAGCGCTCTGGAACGGTATGAACAGGATTTGATAATGCATGAGCCGGATATTGCCATAATAGCATACGGCCTCAATGATTCAAGAAGCGGATATCCTGTCGATTCTTTTCTTCAGGATCTCGAGCACATCGTTTCAGATACGGTGAAGAGGACCCATGCACTAGTGGTTTTAACCAGCCCCTACTGGAATACACAGTACGATGAAGGACTTTGGAATAGCCTTGTTCCGAAACCAGACTGGATCGATGAGTGGAAAGATTTTACCATAGCCGGACGGGACCTGGTCTGGTCATACGTGACTGGGATAGAAAAAGTTGCAAAAAAGTATGAATGTCTATTTGTCGATCTTTTCTCTCCAACTGAAGGTTGCAGCTGGCTATTACATGATGATCAGGTTCATTTCAATGACGTTGGTCAAAGGGTAATCGGCCAAATTGTATTTAATGCAATTGCGTGTAACTGTTCCTTTATCGGAAAAAAGAGTCAAAGGATTGCCGTGGAGGGCAAGTTCGATATCTCCAATACGGGTGGAACACAGGGGATGAGCCGAATGATCCGAGACTGGTTAACGAGATAGAATTCCTCTGATTCGTTTCTATGAATGCAGACATACATTAATCAATAATGAATGTGATTAATTTTTTGTTACCCCTCTCACAACCTCGGTAACAGCCTCGACCATAAGATTGATCAATTTTTCTCCCTTTTCCTTTGTAGCAAGGGTTGCATCACCACAGATACCGGTTTTGGTATCCCTTCCCAAAAATTTTGAGCTCGTAATGATGTTCAGTGCCTGAAAAAAATTCGGTGTGTTGAGACCCTTTGGAATGAAGGGAGGGTATTCCTTTACGGCCTTTTCCATCTGCACGAGATCCGGTCGAAGATAGAGCATCAGTGAGGTTTCGAGCTCCTCAGCATGAAGCAGAACCTCCTCCTCGAGTATGTCGATGAGCTGTTCAATTGCAATTGAATTGTAGGGCGAAATATTGTGAATAATCGTCTCGCCCAGTACCCCGGTAACATTTAAATCGAAACATATATCGGCCAGTTGAGCAAGGTGCCCTGCATGACCAGACATGAGGACAATGTGCATGGCTCCATTCCTTGCGAGGCTTTTGGCAATATCACGGACCAGGTTACGAAGTGTCTCAGCAGTGAGTGTAACTGTTCCTGCCCTTGGAAAGTGATCCTCGGAAAAGCCGAAAGGTGCAATCGGGAGAAGCAGACAATCGACGTTTTCGGCGACTCGTTTGGCTATTTCCCATCCGATTATATGATCCGTTCCAGTCGGGAGATGCGGCCCGTGTTGCTCAGTACTCCCTATAGGCGCAATTACAACCTCTTTCACCTTCAACATTTTCTCTATAGATGGAGAATCGATTTCAGCCCATAAATTCATTTTATTCCTCCTCGTATAATGCATGTGTCTATTTATCGGGATACCTCTTGTCTGGTGCTCTGTGTTTGACACCACCGCTCTTAACGATTTCCAGGGTGATCCCTAGATAGGGTTCGGTGTCGAGGTAGTAAAAGTTACTTCCGTCGAACTCTCCACTCTGTATCACCGATATGCCTTTTTTACGGTATTCACCGATTACTCTCTCACAGTCATCCACCCACTCCTTTAAATGATGCAGTCCCTCGCCGTGTTTATCGAGAAAATCACTGTAGATGTTTGGCCCATTTAATGGCTGGATTAGCTCAAGTTGCCTGTCGCCCACCCAGGTAAAGGCGATGATTGATGACCAGTCCGATGGCTTTCCTCTATAGGTACCGTTTTTCATCTCCGGCGGTGCATAGGTATATATGTCCCATGGGCCGGCCCCGTAGATGTCGTAGTACTGTTTTACGGCCCTTTCAAGATCCTGTACAACAATACCAACCTGAATTATTTTTCTCTCGGTCATTCGGTTCCCCTTGCTAATTGAGTTAGGTGTAACCATAATTCCCAAAATTTATCGCGCCCATTCAAAGAGCAGAAATCTCTTCAGAATGTAATAGGGCATCCTTTTCTTGAGCCAGCGGAAATAATTACCGAGGGTCAATTCGCCTGCAAGAGTCCTGGCATACTGTCTCATGACCATTTGGTTTCTCATTCCTGTGCTAAGGAGGAGGTCAGGATGGTTGAACAGATGGTCGGTTACTCTATTTGAATGCTGCAGATCCTCGCCAAAGTCTTTGTAGCATCTCTCCTGATAGTATTTGAGGCATTTATCCGAAAAATCTCCTCTCTCGAAGGCCCTTACAGCGGTCTGTGCGGCAGCTTTTCCAGAGCTAATGGCAAATCGTATTCCCTCTCCCGTGAATGAGTCGACAAAACCGGCAGCATCGCCTGCGAGCATGATCCTATTCGTGTAAACATCATGGTTGTAGCGAGATACTGGAAGAAAACATCCCGTAATCTTCACATCATTTCTCAGTTCTTGCTGCTTAAGGAATTCCCTGAGCTTATCTGGAAGACCACTGTATTTCGGAAGTGCAACTCCTATCCCTGTCGATATATACTCTCCCTTCGGGAATATCCATGCGTAAGAACGGGGAACGTATTCGTAATGTATCGATGCCATATCACCGAAACGATCAGATATCTCCCGTGCAGGCATTCGAATTTCGGCCATTACACAGAAACGAATTTCATCTTTATCGAAACCATTTCTAAAGGTTCGCATTGATCTGCTGTAGAATCCATCCGCGCCGATGAGGATATTTGCATGGAGCTTTTCTCTTTTCGTGTGGACTGTAATGGAGCTTGGTTCCTGTGATATACCGAAACATTCCTCACGATCCCGAATTGTGGCCCCAGCTTCCGAAGCTTTGTCTGTTAGGTAGCCATCAAAATTTTTACGGGTGACCATGAGTGCAATTGGTCTGTCCAATTGAACAACTCTCTCCAGACGGCCGTAATATATCTTGATTCCAGTGCAGGTTCTCTCTGTTATCTCATGTGGGAGTGAAAAATCAAGCTCCTTTACTGCAGCGAGCGTTATTCCTCCGGCACATGGTTTGGCCCTGGGAATCTTTTCCTTCTCGAGCAGCAGTGTACTGAGGCCATTTTTTGCACAATGACGAGCAGCCGTTGTCCCGGCAGGACCAGCGCCTACAATAATGACATCGAATTTATTCAACGCGACTCCGTATTTGATCAGTTCTTTATTCAAGTTCCTGGCTGATAAGAGGAATGTTTTCCTCGATCAGCTGGGTTAATTCAAAGTGTGGGTCGAACAGTTTATCTGGAAGTCCCGTATTGACTATATAGTTCTTCCAGTTTACTTCCTGAACGAGCTTTCCCTTTTCGTATCTTTCAGTTCTAACAAGCAGAAGGGTTTCCCGGTCAACCCATGCAATGTCTGTTTCAATGCCTTCGTTTAAGGCTGGATCGAAGGGTACGCACCTGAACTTTATGTATGGAGGTTCATCAAAGATCGTCACGGTTCCAATTTCATTTAGAAATATAAGCCTTTGAAGTACTGCCAGCAAATCACTTTGATCGATTCTGACCCCTCTGATCGTTGTAGCCAATACATGATCGGTTCGGAGATTGAGGGTAATGTTTTTTAATACTCCACCGCGATGTCCAACTACCCTACCATCGCCCCGATAAATTCCCACGCTACCCCTGTCAAATGGCCTGTTACCCTTCAATATATCCAACCGTATCATTCTTGGTCTTTTAAAGTAGAGGTTGATGATACGCTCCTCTCTTCTCGATCCGAGTGTACTCGACTCCTCGATTCGGCACTGGTAATCCTGAATACTCTCATATCGCTGTTTTAATCGTTCGATTATCTTTGAAACATCACTGCCTTTGGCAAAGCATTCAGAGAAGATGCTGAGAAAGGTGATCGCCGCGGTACTTAAGATGGTAAATTTTTTCATTTTACCCTACCTGTCGACTGGTGCGAATTTTGCCGTAAAGTGTCGGAGCAATGGCGGTTCCCAGATGATCCTGAGCCCCGCCCTATCCTGTCTTTCTTTATACAATTCTATGATCGTCTCTATGGCATAGTCGAAGTGACTCTGCGTATAGACCCTCCGAGGGAAGGCGAGTCGTACCAGTTCCATTGGAGGCAGTATTTCATCGTTGGTGCCCTCTTTCTTTTTTCCGAACATGACCGATCCGATCTCAACTCCTCTGATACCGCCCTTCCTATAGAGCTCACAGGAAAGAACCTGCCCTGGATACTGTGAGGGTGGTATCTGTGGATAAAAGCTCTTTGCATCGATGAAAATCGCATGGCCCCCCGTGGGTCTGACGATGCTTACCCCTGCCTGTATCAATTTTTCGCCCATATACTCTGCAGTCCTGAGTCTGTACCGCAGATAGTCCTCGTGCAGAACCTCCTCCAGTCCAACCGACAGGGCTTCCAGATCCCTTCCAGCAAGTCCTCCGTAACTGGGGAAGCCTTCGGTCAGTATAAGCAGATTCCTTGCCTGCATTGCTATTTCATCATTATTCAAAGCGAGAAAGCCACCGATATTTACCATGCCGTCCTTCTTTGCGCTCATTGTGCAGCCATCTGCATATGAGAATATCTCCTGGGCAATCTGGAGAACCTGCTCTTTCTCGTATCCTTTTTCCCGTAACTTTATGAAATAGCTGTTTTCTGCAAATCGGCACGCATCGATGAAAAAGGGAATACCGTATTTTTTGTAGAGCTTTCTAGTTTCTCTTATGTTTTCCATGGAAACCGGTTGACCACCGCCCGCATTATTGGTGATGGTGGTCATTCCAAGGGGTATGTTACTGTGATATTTCGATAGGAACCTCTCGAGTTTTTCGAGATCCATATTTCCCTTGAAAGGATGTTCAAGATCGGGAACCTTCCCTTCGGGGATAACAAAGTCGACCGCCTCTGCACGGTTGAATTCGACGTTTGCCCTTGTCGTATCGAAGTGAGTGTTATTGGGAACCATGTTACCCTCTTTTACCATTACCGAGAACAGTATTCTTTCTGCTGCCCTTCCCTGATGAGTTGGTATTATGTGCTTGAATCCGGTTATTTTCCGAACCAACTTTTCGAAGTGAAAGAAACTCCTGCTTCCAGCATAAGCTTCATCACCCTGCAGTAACGCACCCCACTGTCTGTCGCTCATGGCCCCGGTTCCGCTATCGGTTAAAAAATCAATGAGAACGTCTTCAGCTCTGATCATGAATGGATTGTAATGCGCTCCCTTAAGAATCTCCGTTCGTTGGCGCTCCGTTGTCTGTTTGATAGGTTCTACCATTTTTATTTTAAAGGGCTCTATTAGTGTTTTCATATTACTCTTCCTCCCACAAATGGTTTACACCAAGTTTCAGTACCAATGTTCTCTCCCATTCGTTACATTAATACAATTCCTGCCTCCCTGTTAACACCCCCTGAAATGGATTTTGTTTGAAGCTATTTTACAATTAATGGAAAAAGATTGCCCTTCTTTTCTGATCCTTGAAAGTGTTTCAGTCCCTTGATACTGTATGGAGATACTAATGAAAATCGGCAATGACGACATCGTGAGGATGATCGAACAGTTAGATTCGATATGTGAAGTTGCGAGGGAGTTGGAGGGACAGTATAAAAAGCAACTCTCTACAGTGCATCCCAAATTCAAAAAAAGTGCGCTCAACCTGCTTCACTATATGGCTCTTCGTCATCATAATATTTTTGATCTGCAACTGAAACTAGATAGACTTGGCCTTTCAATACTCGACAGGGCTGAAGGCCACGTAATGACAAGTATACTGACCGTCAAAAACATATTAAAAGGAATTGTGAATCATGAGCCACCCGAAACGAGTAAAATGTTCATCTCAGTTGATGAAGGGATGAAACTCATCAGTTCTAATACAAGTGCGCTGCTGGGTAAAAAACTGGGGGGAGCAGGGTCCGCATAATGGTTACCCTGCCCACGGAAGCAGCGTTTGATAAAAGCCGGTCCGCGGGTTATACACATTCAACTGAGGCGTGCTCTCTTTGGTAGAGTTAAAGCACCTGCGTCTGTTTGGCTTGCACCCCCTGAAATATTGCCGCCCGAGAAAGTAGACGTGCACATTCCGCTGTCATTAGACTCTTTGCATGATATTTGCAAGGGTGATCGCATTGCATTTAAAGATACGAGGGGTAAAAATTGCATACTCAAGGTGACTGGAAAGCTAGGAAAGGGAAGATTGGCAACATGTAACCTTTCCGCCTATGTCATGATGGGAACCGAATTCCAAATAAAGGGTACGCAGGGGAGAGGAGAGAGGGGGACACAGGTGGGTGAACTTCCAGAGATTGAACAGAAAATTCTATTGAGAATGGGTGATACACTCAGGTTACATAGAGATGCTGTTCCTGGTGAGCCGGCTGAATATAGCATAGAGGATACCCTAGTCAAACCGGTACATATCTCATGTACTCTTCCGGAAGTATTCGTGGATATACAGCAGGGGGAGCGCATCCTTTTCGATGATGGGAAAATTGAGGGCATTGTTCGCTCAGTTTCGAAGGATGAGATAGAGGTTGAGATAACGTATGCAAAGGAAGAGGGTGCCAAGCTCGGTGCTGACAAAGGTATAAATCTCCCAGAGAGCAGACTTATACTAAGTGGACTGACGAATCAGGATAGGGAGAATCTACGGTTTGTAGTAAAGCATGCTGATGTGGTAAATATGTCATTTGTAAACGAACCCCAGGATGTCTACGAGCTACTGGATGAATTAGAGAAATTGTGTGCCGATCACCTCGGTATAATTCTGAAGATAGAGACGCAGGGTGGATGTAAAAACCTGCCTGGAATTTTGCTCGCTTCGATGCGAACCCATCATGTGAGCATCATGATTGCACGGGGTGATCTGGCAATCGAAAGCGGTTGGCAATACATGGCTGAGATACAGGAGGAGATCCTGTGGGTCTGTGAGGCAGCCCATATTCCGATTGTTTGGGTTACACAGGTTTTAGAAATCCTTTCGAAAAAAAGAAGACCCTCGAGGGCTGAAATAACCGATGCGTCAATGGCACAACGGGTCGAATGCGTTATGCTCAATAAAGGCCCGCATATTGAATATGCTATCAAAATGCTCGATAAAATTTTGAAGAGTATGGAGGATTACTATCGGAAAAAGAGTCTTCTGCTCCCCGAACTGAAGTCCGCCGATTATTTACAGATTAGATAGAATCGGGTATTTCTCATGCAAGAGCGATTCCTCCATCAAACATTCAGATTCAACAATAATATTTGGAGTAATCGACAATAAATTGGAATAAGTTAGGGATTTGTCTTAGAATTGATATATCCTGAAACACACCTTTCAACCCGATTCGGGTTTTAATTAGTCTATTCCGAAATTTGTGTGTAACGATTAAAATTTTTACTATGAAAGCGTCTTTTGAAATGGAAAGTTCAGGCTGAGAGGATTTGACTTGAAAAAACGTAATGCTGGCAACGATAACGTTTTTTTTCAGGGGGAGCTTCCACTGAGCAGCAGGGAAAGGGAAATCTCTGCTGGAACGCTTGGGGCTTCCACCCAAAGCGAGTATAATTACAGAACCCTGGTCGAACATTCTCTTCAGGGTACCTTTCTATTGCAGGATAACCATCTTATTTATGCCAATTCCGCCATGGCTCGGATCGTCGGATATGAGGTACAGGAATTGGTGAATCTTTCACCTGAAGAAATAGAGGATATAGTTCATCCCGAAGACAAGAAACTCGTCTGGGGCCGCTTTCGTGATAGATTAGCCGGTAAATCGGTACCTTCGCACTATGAGTTTCGTGTTGTACGCAAGGATAGTTCTGTTCGCTGGATCGAAATGTATGCCGACCGTGTAAAGTATAATGGAAGATTTGCAGTACAGGGAGCAGTGATGGATATTACTGAGCGTAAAACAGCAGAGGAGGAACTGCAAGTTGAAAAGGCCTATCTTGAGGAGCTCTTCCAGAGCGCACCTGAGGCGATCGTGCTGGTAGACAATGATAGCAATGTTCTTCGTGCCAATGGCGAATTTACGAGAACGTTCGGATATACTTTAGATGAGATTATTGGAAAATGCATCGATGATCTGATCGTACCATCCTATCTCTATGAAGAGGCCACTTCAATTACAAAGAGGATCAAGAAGGGCGAGCGGGTATCCTTTGAAACCGTCCGTCAGCGAAAAGATGGAACACCGGTTAACGTGTCGATCCTCGGGAATCCGATAACGGTTGGAGAAGAGCAGGTTGCAGTTTTCGGCATATATCGTGACATTACCGACCGCAAAAGAGCTGAGGAGGCCCTTCGGGAGAGTGATGAGAAGTATCGTGGTATATTCAACAATGCACAGGTAGGTATGTTTCGCTCACGGGTCAGTGACGGCAAGCTTTTGGAATGCAATGAACGCCACGCACAGATGTATGGGTATAGAAACCGTGAGGAGTGTATCGCCGAGTTCGTCTCGTCGGAACACTACATCGATAAGGGTACAAGGAAGCGGATGCTATCCCAAATAAAGAAAACGGGAGAGATAAATAATTTCGAGGCACGATTCTCTCGAAAAGATGGGTCGGTAATATGGGTTCGCTTTTCAGCACGTCTCTATAGAGATAAAGGGTATCTCGAAGGAGTTGTCACCGATGTAAGCGAGGAGAAGAGAGCAGTTGCGGAAGTTGGTAGGTCAGAGGAAAAGTATCGTGTTCTGGTGGAAAACGCCACCGATGCGATCGTCATCACACATGACAACCAGATTAAGTTTCACAATCCGAGAATGGAGGCGCTTATCGGTTGTAGCCCCCTGGAGCTTGTAAAATTCAATTTTATCCATTTCGTTCATCCGGCGGACCGAAAACTGGTTGTAAAGAAGTACGAAAGCTGGTTCAGGGGAGATGAATTTCCCAGTTCCTTTACCTGCAGGCTGCTTCACAAAAACGGTGACGTGCTCTGGGGAGAGATCAATGCGGTGCTAATTGTTTGGGAGGGTAAGCCTGCCGTGCTCAGCTTCATTCGGGACGTTACAAATGAGAAGAAGCTTGGTGCTCAGCTTCAGCAGGCACAGAAGATGGAGGCGATCGGAACTCTCGCTGGCGGTATCGCACATGATTTCAACAATCTGCTCCAGGCGGTTTTAGGCTATTCAGATCTCCTGCTTCTGAATAAAGACAAGGAAGAGGCTGATTATAGAGAGCTGCAGGAGATAAGGCGTGCAGCGCAGCGAGGGACAGAGCTCACGCAGCAGCTTCTGACCTTTAGTCGAAAGGTCGAGAGTAAACTGCGGCCCCTAAATCTGAACAACGAGGTACAGCAGGTACACGAGCTTCTGAGAAGAACGATTCCAAAGATGATCGAGATCAAGCTTCGAATGTCGAAAAACCTGAAACCTGTCAACGCGGACCCTGCACAGATAGGGCAGGCTCTTATGAATTTGGTGGTTAATGCAAAGGATGCGATGCCCGGAGGAGGAAAATTACTCATTGAAACAGAGAACGTGAGTCTTGACGATAAATTCTGTAAAACACACATAGGTGCGCATCCCGGCGACTATGTGCTTCTTACCGTGTCCGATACTGGTCATGGCATGGAACGCGAATCCCTTGCACGCATATTTGAGCCGTTCTACACCACAAAGAAGATTGGGGTTGGCACCGGTCTTGGTCTCGCCATGGTCTACGGTATAGTAAAGAATCATAACGGTTATATAACCTGTGAAAGCAGGCAAGGCAAGGGGACCACTTTCAAAATATTTTTCCCCGTCATCGACCAGGAGACCGAGCTGGAAGAGGAGATGGAGGGCTCTGTACCCAGTGGAGGCACGGAAACAATACTCCTTGTTGATGACGAGAAATTTATCAGGGACCTTGGGGTCCGTGTGCTGACAACCTATGGCTATCGTGTGCTCACGGCTTCTGACGGTGAAGCAGCGTTGCGGCTCTACGGAAAAGAATACGAACGGATAGATCTGGTTATCTTGGATTTGATCATGCCGAAAATGAGTGGTGGACAGTGTTTTGAGGGCATACTGAAGATAAATCCAGATGCAAAGGTTATTATTGCAAGCGGGTATGCCGCTGACCAGCCTATTAAAGGACCCCTTGAAGATCGATCACAATGTTTTATTGGAAAACCGTTCAAAGTGAGGCAGCTCTTAAAGTCGGTGCGGGATGTGTTGAATGGATCCTGAACAGGATTGTAACAATTCTGAAGTCCTTTATACTGGTTCCATGAAAATATCTTTGAGATTAGTGATGTAGGATTAGGAGAGAAAAAGTCCATCAATTGTCCACTTCTTGACCTTGGGTGAGATGTTCTGCATCGACTGTATGATAGTAGTAGAAGTAGCACATCTCATCATTTGCCCGCTGGCCAAAGCGGATAGTTCTTGGGTTACGGTACGGATTTTTTGGATTATCTTCCGAGTTGTCGTAATATGCAACAAGGCTGATCGATGAGCCACGGGGCAATGCGAGGGGTTCCTTGAGTACGTAGACTTGCTGCCAATTGAAATCATAATCTTGGACCCAGATAATCGGCTGCGTCGTTTTGTCAGGCAGTGTCTCCCAGACTTTCATCTCTTGCCCGAGTTTGTGCATGTGTGGCCAGACCGATACAATGTGTATGTCCCGCCTGATCCTCTGTTTTGCGGTCACTTCGTAGTTTTTGGCACCGGCCGGGATATTCAGACCCGTAACCTGCGCCATAAAAGTCGGTGTGCCACCTGGTGTCCATAAATCGAGAATCTTGTCGTAGACGAAACTTGTTCCGGTGGGAAAACCTAAACCCGGTGTTTGATCGTCCAGTTTTGGGGATACGCCTTCTGTATCGAGGTAGATACCAACATGGTGTACAATCTCTTTAGCGCCAGGCAGAACCTCTGTTGCCGATATACATACATCCTCTTTTGGGTTGAAAAGAAGCACGAAGGACCTGTAAAGGTCTCTTCCAGATTTCTTGACCTTGAAATCTTTTCCAGGGTCGAGCACCAGATCCGGTGTGCCCAGCGGCTTAACATTTTGATCTCCATGTGCGACAACCGCCGCTCGTTCTGGAATTCGCCGTACCCCTCAACCGCCTTCCAGGGAGGCATGATGCGTTGCTCTGTGTATTCCTTGATGAGCGGTGCAAAAGGTTTTGCTTCTTCTATCAGTATCGTTCGGTCCAACCTCACCCTTGCCGGAATTGAGATTTTCTCCTTAATCTTGGAATCATGATTCCCACTCATTTAACTGCGCCCCTTCTCATAATACCCTACTTTTCATGTACTATGATGGTTTTTGATACAAACCGTGTTTTCCGATCGATATCTCATCATAGTAACATTTCTTGTGGTAAACGAGCGGTGTCAATAGCGAATTAAACAAAAAGAATCATTACTGAATATGGGGAATGAAAGGCTTCTCAAGATGGGATCTTGAGCTTTTCATGGTTAAGTCGAGGGGTTCGATCAGCGAATATCGAGGTATAAAAAATCTATCAATTGTCTGGGGAAGAAAGGGCTCTATGGTTAATTTTTTGTCCGATAGAATCTTATAGAACCGCCACTTTTTCCGCTGATGAGCCAGAGATAGTCGGTTCCGCCGCTGGCGATCGAAAGGCCGTGGTAGATCCGCTGGTTGTTTGCGGGATCGCCGAAGCCATCCGTTGAAACCGGTTCAAAATCCGATGCAAGAATCGGGTCGGTTTTACCCGCCATGGTGCGCCAGACCTGAATACCGTCGGTGCTGTTGTCATACCCGATGTAGAGCCGGTCTCCGTTAACCACGAGAAGGGAGGCTGCCGTATTGTTTGAGTTTCCCATATCTGAAATGCCCATACCGTAGTCAGCTACAAGCGACCAGCTGGAACCGTCATACTTCCACAGCTGTGGACGGAATGAAAAATCCTGTGTATTTCTGATTACGTAGAGTTTGTTGTTGAAAACTGCCATAGCAGGAAATGCCTTGTCTGAGGGAACAAGCTTGTTCATCTTGGAGAGCTTCATTGAGAATCTATCGTCAAAGGGCGTATTATACCACTCAGGAATTGAAGTGGGGGTTACGTCAATCCAATCTCCAGGGGAAATATCGTAGGGCATGGGGTCTGGATTGGTGGAATGCAGTATCCCACCATCTTCGTCGACTTTGTTGTTCCCCCCATTGGCGAGGTAGAGTCGGTTGTTGTAAACACCGAATGAATCGATACCAACAATTCCTGCGCCGTTTTGCAAACCGAAATCGCCGTTTACCCCTATTCGAGGCATTTTGTTACCAGCTAAGTTAAAAACGTCGGTGCCTACTGTAGGACTTTGAACAATGTTTGCAATTTTTGAAAGATAGGGTCGATTGCCACCTGTATCTGGATAGGCAAGATATAGATTGTCGTTGAACACTTTCATTGCGGAAATTCCCACTGTCTGTGGTCCCGTAATTCCACTTACATCCATTGGATCAAAATTGAGATGAGTTCCGTTGTCAGAGGTGAAGTAGATATAATCAAGATTGCCCCCTGATTTTGATGGACCGATGAAGAGGTACTCCGTCCCTTTTATGATACCACCGGCGATGTAATCGATGCCGTTCTCGCCATCCGGGCCAAAACTGAGGGAGTTGGAATAGGTCATTCCAACATGGAAGGTGAATGAGACGAGCTCTGGGTCCGAACCGTCTGGTTTCAGTCTGAATACCGCATCATTATTGTCTGCTGGACCAAGGTAGATCCGTCCACGGTACTTGGTAAGGAGGCTGAAGCTGTTCGTGCCCTCTTCCATGGGATCCACCATTACAGGACCATCGTTAAAGCTCCCAGGCATCGTTCCCTGTCCTGCAAATGATGCGGTGTTTTTCGGAGGTCCCAGCAACGAGTTGAAGCTCGCATCCAGCACGTTTATATCGACAGTTACTGTGTAGAGACATTCTGAAAAGGAACCAGCAATATCAACCCAAACCTTGGCTTTGTCTGCCTGCCTGGTAGCAGAGATGACCGTGAGAACTTTATCCAGATTGTCCTTTATCGTGTAGTAGCTCGCAGTTTGTGATGACAAGAGATCGACCGGCTCCGAAAAGGTAACTTCCATAGTGTCACTGTCGATGAGCTCAGCTGAAAGTACAACTGGTGGAGTATTGTCTACGGTTCCGGTTCCGTAGAACTCCTTGAAATTGGGGCTGGCGATGGTGTTGCCGTTCATATCGGTGACGTTGTTTATTGTTAGGGTATAGATAGTGCTGTCCATCTGAGAGCTTGTGGATAGGGTTACCATGGTGTCATCGGTGGGATTTCTCACAGCTGAGAACAGGGTAAGACCGACGATACTGTAGTTCGACACTTTCTCTGCTGAGGTAATCTCAACTGGCTCTGAATAGTAGACAACCACTTCAGTGTTGCTGTATGAGCTGACGCTCTCAATATAGGGTGCAACATCACCACCGAACACCGCACTGTCCTGCTCTATGAAACCGCTGACCGTAAGGGTGTAGTTTATGTCCTCCTGGGGAGTTGTGGTGAGGTCGACAATGGAATAATTGACACTGTCCCGTACCGCATTCGTGATTGTAAGACCAGGAATAGAGTAATTGCTCACCGTTTGGGAACCCGAAAGAGAAACGTCATTGGTGAAGAATACCCGAACATTCTTGTTGAGAGTGGCTTTCACGTTGAGAATAGAGGTTCCCTCTCCTGAAAAGGATACACTGTTGTCAGGAGGTCCTGCAAAAAGGTTGGAGCTCAGATCCATCACAGCCGAACTGACCGTTACGTAGTAGAGGCTCTTTGAAAAGGTTTCAGAAATGTCGAGCCACACCCTCGTGATGTCCATCTGTCGTACCGCAGTGGTGATAGTTTGGGGGGTACCAATGGAGTCCTCGATTAGATAGTTGATTGTTGTCTGGGAGGAAGTTAGCTCCACAGGTTCGGAAAACTGCAATTCAACGGTGTTGCTGTCCATAAGTGTTGCTGTCAAAAGCATTGGCGGCGTCATATCAACGGTTCCGATTCCGTAGAAATTCCACATAAAGGGGCTCACCAGATAATTGCCAGTCAGATCTGTCACATTACTTACAATGATCGTGTAACTAACGCCATCCCCCTGTGAGCTGGTAACGAGATTGACCCTGGTTGGATCCACGGTGTCAATAGTTGCAGAAACAACGGTAAGGCCGGGTATACTGTAGTTACCGGGATTTTCTGCGGAGTTTCTATCCACTGGTTCTGAGAAATAAACCACCACCTGTGTATTGCCGTAGGAGACAATACTCTTCAAGCAGGGTGCTATATCCCCGTGAAATATTCTTGGACCAGACGAACCAAGGGAAAAGCCCTTTGAATCTTTCAAACCGGTAACGCTGATGGAGTAGTCAATGTCATCCTGAGGGTAGGTGGTAAGGTCTACCATAGTAAAGTCTGTGTCGTTTCTCCTGGCACTAATAACCTTCAAACCCTGGATCGTGTAATTGCTCACCGATTCGGTACTGAGAGGATCCAATTCGTTGGAAAAGTAGATCTGGACACCTGTATTTGAGCTTGACTGAACGTTCAACAGGTGGAATGGACCGCTGCTTGCGATTTCAAATACGTCAACCCGGGAGAAACAGGAGGTAATCAGAGAGAGAAGGAGAGGCATGAGTGTAAATTTCAAGAACCAGATTTTCCGTAGTGAACCCATATAACTCGTTGAACGTCTCATCTATTCTCAAAGCCGCAAATTCAATTTCTCTTGTCATATTTTATACTTTTTAGTTGTTACTTTCCTGCATATGTGAGTACGGATTAATACCAGAGTAAAGTATAGCCCATATTCACCATTTTTCAGGGTTTTGACTAAAAAATTTTACACTGGGAAAATGGCTAGGCAGATAGTGCGGAGATTATACCCGGGTATATTGTTTACCAAAGAATTTAGGTGTTTCTCCTCTTTGCCCTTTTTTCTGCATCATCGATGGATGAATACCCCATAGTCTTGACGAGGAAATCATAAACCTCCTCGGACATATTGATGTTTCTCTTTACTCTATCCTTTATGTCTCTGTGGAGGAGCTCTAATGTTTTACTGGAATAGGTCTCCAGTTCCCCGCGAAGATAGGTTTCAAAGGAGGTCTTGTATTCGGAGTCATCTGAGCTTGAGAGGGGGCGGGCACCTTTCATGAGATTGGGATACTTACGGAACATCTCCTGTTGCCATCTATACTGTACATCAATGATCTTCTGAATCAGGGGGTTTTTATTCCTGCAGGGGATGAGATCGTCCATTCGGGCATATTTTATAGTCATCAGATTGATTCCATCCGTTTTTGCCTTTTCAAGATCCTTCAGGTAGCTACGGAGCGTGTCCTCTGACCACAGGGCAAATTGTGCCCTGCGGTGGAGGCGAAAGCTATCGGGGTATTCCTGACAGCTGGCCTTCTGATCTGTTGGTACGGTTAGGAACATCTCGAGCTCTAAATCGAGAATTTTACTTATCAGCGCTTCCTTTTGTGCCATTCCCCACCTCTCCTCTACGCTGTACCTGTTTTGGGATTTTCCATTATTTCAGTCCCCTCCCGATGAGATAGTATCGGTAGGTTTCACTCATACCCTCAAGAAAAGTTGTATATTGAAAACCTAAAATATTCTGGCTCAGTGCTCCGGAGTATATCAGGTGCTCGTCCAGCGGAAAGGGTAATGGAATTTGCTGAGCCTTAATTTGATCGACAGCCATCATTTTCACTTTGAATTCTTTCTGGGTGATAATCTGGAGCACCTTAATCAGACGACCGTATGAGATGAGCTCGTCGGCCGATGCATTAATGGCTCTGTTGAACATCCGGTTATTGCCGAGGCACCCCATGATAATCCGTGCCACATCCCACACCGACACGAAGGAAAAAAGAGCGAGGTCATTGTCTGGAATAACGACCGTCTCATTCTGAATAATCCTATCAAAGAAATAGCTTTCCCGTGGAGCGTAGTTGTATTTTCCGTAGATGAAGGCAGGGCGTACTGAGGTGTGGTGTACACCCATTTCCGCACACTGTTTTTGAAGCTCTCGCTCGGCAAGCCATTTGTTGTATCCGTAGTCGGAAAAGTGACCGAGCTCGGGCTGCGGCCCTGAGAGTTTCGGTTCGTCCTCTTTTATTGGAAAATTATGGGATTTCGCATATACAGAGGCAGTACTTATGTAGATGTACTGCTGTACTGCATCCTTCGGGAGTGCTGAAAAAATACCCCTGATGTCCGCTGCATTGTAGGCGCAGAAATCGACGATCCCATACCATTCCAGAGAGGGGAGTTTCTCCCTTACCAGTTCAGGGTTGTGTCGGTCACACACGATCTCGTTCACGCCTTCCTTTCTTACAGGGATGGTTCCCCTGTTCAGGACGTGGATCGAATACTCTTTGTCCTTCCAGAGTTCCTCAACGAAAACTCTACCGACAAAATAGCTTCCCCCTATGACAAGTATATTTTTCATAGTGTACCCAATACTAACACCTATTGTTGTATTCTATTGCATAAGAGAAAATGATCCTCGTAAAACTTCATCCTGTATCTTGTTATGAATGTTCCTAGCGTGATCAAGTAGAAAATCACTGGACGAATTGGACAATCCCATACGTCGAAGCTCCTCAATGATAAGAGCAGAAATATTCTCGATGATATCTCTCTTCTCAACCTTATCAGAAGTATCAATGAGATTGGCTATAATGCTCTGTATCGATTTGCCCAGTATAGGGAGCTCACCGACTGCACGATGCATCCACTTGTAAAAGGGTGTATACTTTCTATTCATCAGGAAAACAAGAGAAATCACATCGGTACAAAACTGCGTCTCCGCATAGAGGGCTGAAAAAGATTCCCTCCTCTTTATGGAACGATCATAGTTGTACTGTCCCGCCTGTGCAATGGTCATGCATCGTGAAGCTATCTTTTTGAGTCGTATGTCTTCCGGATAAAAATCTAAAAGCTTTGCTCTCCAACGGGTAAATTCTCCGAGAGGATCGCTGAACACCCTCCCATTCGTACATGTGGCAAGAGCCTGCTCCGGAATGAACATCCAATCCCGGATTGATTGGGGAATGCGATCGAGCCCAGTGTATCGTTTATAAAATGCGATAATCTCCGCGACACCTGTTCGCGCCTCTTCTCCTGGACTGACTACACGAGGACCAAATCCCATAAAGGTCTGTGGAAGCTTGGCGTATTCCACCTGCAGAGCAGTTCCGAATTGAGCATAATCTTCAGCAGTTAACCAAAGGCAAAAACCGGGACCCCAATCGTGATCGCGGGAAAGCTCGTCGTCGAAGCCGAAGCATTCAGAACCTGGGCCTACGAATCCAACTGCGATGCGTTCCTGGTAGCGGCTAAACTTTTTCAGTAGCATAGGCGCCCCGTGTGCATTGTAGTATTTCTCAGCGAGCCTGAGTCCCTTCATTGTACTCCCCTGTTGAATTCTTATCCAGGTTATAGATATTCTGTTTGGTGAAGCGGACTTTTTTCTCGCATTGTGCCTCCTTATAGAGGGGTAGCGCTTTCCGGTACCAGATCAGTGCCTTCCTGCTATCCTCTTGCATGACGTGAATATAGGCGATATTGGTAAACTGATCGGCAACGCCCTCCTGGTGTTGGAGTTTCTTAAAAATTGGGAGGGCCCTGCGATAGCAGTCGAGAGCATCATCGTGGCGATTCATGTCTCTGAATACCGAACCGATATTGCCCCATTGTTGGGCCACTTCGAGGTGATGAGCTCCTTTTAGAAATAATTCCAAGGCTTTGCGAAAACAGCGTAATGCTTCTCTATACTGTTCTTTTCTCGCAAGGAGCAATCCCATATTATTCATTACCATTGCATGGGCCTTTACATCCTGAAGCTCTCCAAACAATTTGGCTGCCCTATTGAAGGACCTGAGTGCGAGATCACTTTTTTCCTCGCCAATGTAGGTATTTCCCTTTAGGAGAAATGATTCTGCCCTCTCTCTTTTGGTATGGTTGCTCATTTTATTCCTTTATTTATGAAAAGGCGAAATTGCTCCGTAGAGAACAGCTTCATCCCAGAGCGCAGCCTTTTGGATATTCGCATGTGCGTGTTTTTTAAAATAAGCTTTCTGTTCGAGCATTTTCTTTATAGGACTGATCATATATTCATCTTTGCAGGCTAATCCACCACCGATGAGTATAACATCTGGATCAAGGGTAAGGAGTATGGTTACGATACAGTACACCATGTTTTCAATTGCGTTATCGATTACCCGATGCGCAACTGAATCGCCGATCCCTGCATGTTCGAAAACATCACTGGTGTTGATCCGGCTTAGTGTGTCGAGACTTGAATTTTCACCCCTTTGTATCAGTTTTTTTACATTCCTGACAATTCCGGGACCTGATGAGCTGTTAATGAGGATGTCAGGCTCTCCAAGGTTTTTGACCGGCAGCGCCCAGATCTCTCCCGTAAGATGGTTTTTACCGGTGATTATACTCCTTTCAAAGATGAGGCCACCTCCGTGTATCGCCTCACCAAGGGCAGCGGTATTTGCATCGTTGTGTATTTTCACCGGCACCTTATAGAGATGTTCAATCTTTTTTCGAAGATCAAATCCATCCCAGGTGGGGAGGTTCGGCAATTCTCCAAAAATCCCCTTTATGGGATTCACAGGCCCGGGTGCACCAATGCCTATACCAGCTATTTTTCTCCTCCCGGTGCCAAGGAATTCTTCAATGAGAACTTGCAATTGGGCGAGAAATAGTTCAGGATTTCTCTGGGTTTGAATTTTCCTGCTCCGTAGGAGTTTGTTTCCCTGAAGGTGTCCCACCCATGTTTTAGTTGCACCGATATCGATGCCCAGAACCATCTCACCCTTCAAACGATACCCATGAGATCTCGTTTTGCATTTCGCACTTCAAGGTAGAATAAAACATCCTTTTAGGTTGGGAGCAAGATTTTTACGAGTTTACACTTTACATTTGCATCTTGGTAATATATAAACACGATTAATTTTATCTTAATGATATTATAAAGAGACAACATGTCTAATATAAACATTTCATATCTTAAGCCATTATCAGATGGAGGAGAGGTAAATGAATTTATAGAGACCAATTGCAAGTGAAGCCACGCACACGGCAAACCGATCTCGTAATGTTGTTCCCCGTTCCGGAATATGCACCATCTGCACCAATGGGTGTCAGGGATATGCGCTTGGTGCAGAGGCGATTGAAGCTGCAAATCCTATTATCGCAATATTTCCCAAGGTTGAAACAGAATAGTCACTCTGGCACCTACATACGGTTCGAATGGCCCTGCCGGTGTTCACCGGTGCATTGGGTTCTACAGAAATAGCGAGGAAAAACTGGGCGGAATTTGCCGCAGGGGCTGCAATTTCTGGGATACTCCTGGTGTGCGGTGAAAATGTATCCTGTTTCAGTTAAAAAATGCTAAGATCGCTGAATCACCTGAGATGAGGAGCAGAATTGCGACGTGTCATAGTTGGCATCATTGAACCCCGATAACGGCGATATCATTGTCCAGATGAACGTTGAGGATTCACAATTTAGTGTTGCCCAGTACGTTACCGAAAAGCTGACGTCAAGACCATTGAGATAAAGTGGGGCAGGGTGCCAAGTGTATCGGTGGTGAAATCAATATCAAATCGCTCGAAGAAGCTCTGGAACTTCACAACCGTGGGTATATTGTGGAACCGAATCCGGTACTGGAGAATATTCAAAAGGCATACATATAACGTTACCCGGATGATTTTGAAGATTGGTGTCTACAGTGCCCGGGAATTCGAAATGGCAATTAAGTGGGGTTCAAAGGCCCGGCTGGATCTCGTGCCCATTGACGGTGCACCGGGAGGAACCGGAATGAGTGCTTGGAGGATAACGGTGGAATGGGGTGTACCCAGCTTCTATCTGCAGTTTCTGGATTATGAATTCTGCATGTGACCTATATCAAAGGGAGAATGGATACCCTCTCTGCCAATGGTTAGAGGTTTTTCGACTGAAGATCACATTTTCAAGGTTCATGCCCTGGGTGCTCCATTTTTCAAAGCGATCTGTATGGGAAGAGCTTTGACGATATCGGGCATGGTCGGGAAAAATATTTTTGCGCGGCTGAAGCAGGGAAAGCTCTTAAAAACTGTGTCGCAATTCGGCGAAAAACCTGAACACATCTTTTTGGACTATGGGCTATTAAAGTATAAGCATGTGAAGGACCTTATAGATGAGCTGCACTTCGGTGCAATCGGTATCTACACTTTTACCGAGAAGCTGAAGCTCGGACTTCAGGAGCTATTGACAGGCACGATGAGTTTCAGAGTTGACAAGATTGCACGGAAAGATCTCATGGCATTGACCGAGGATGCGGAGCAGATATTTGATGAGGAATGAACTATGCTTGGCCAGCACTCACGGGTATCGCCACGAATTTGTATATTGAATTGACATTTACTCCAATTCCAAGTAAGCTGGTTTTAAGTCCCTAATACGAAGCTTACTACCTTCCTTGGCTTTAACCTCTTTTTGAGCGGGAGCTTCTGCATGAAACATCAGAGGATTTTAGTAGCAGGTACAGGTACGGCAAACCTTAAGATCATCAGGGAAAAGATCGAGCTGAGCTCTGATACGTATCGGGTTCAATTTGCACGATCCGGTAGTGAATGCGTAAAGAAGGTTTCCAGGAACCGATACGACCTCGTTTTGCTTGAATACGATCTTGGCGATCGTAACGGTGTTGATGTGATAGAGAGGCTTCGAGAACGGGAGATCAACATTCCTCTCGTTTTATTACTGGAAGAGGGAGATAAAGCACGGGGCCAACGGGCTCTGGGCAAGGGCGCCACCGACTATCTTGTGAAGGATACTGAATTTTTCAAAAGGCTTCCACTCATCCTCGACGAATCCCTCCAGGGCAGAAGAATGATGCCTGATATTCCTTCCGTAAAGATGATACGTGGTGAGAGTGAAGCGGATGAAAAGGAGATCGAGTCTCCGGTGGATGTACCACAGGGGGAAGATACCCAACAGGAATTAAATGCAAAGAGTACACCAATTGATCAGCATATTCTTATGCAAGAGATTTCGCAAACGATTCTTGCCTGTTCCGGTGAGCCGCTCAATCTCCTGCTCGAGCGTCTTGCTGAAGTTGGCTGTCAGATGTTTCGCTTCAACAGATCAACCATTGCTCTGCTTGACGAGAGAAGTGGTGTGTTCAGACGGCAGATCATGATAGGGTACAGAGGGACACCAGAAGGAAAGGCAAGAACTGGTGAGATCTCACGAGATATTATCGAACGGCTATTCGGTTCTCGTTTTCATGTAAAAATGGTTTACCGTAATCAGGGCAACCAGGATGTTGCCGATCTTATCAATGCACAGGTTTCGGAGCGAAGAACGCAGCAGCGGAGACCTCCCGATCAATGGAGAGAGGGGGACTTGATCCTTGTAAACTTGAACAATGAAATGGGAAAAACCTCAGGATATATTTCATTCGATAATCCTGAGAATGGCATGATACTGACGAGAGAGCTGTTTCACAATTTAGAGCTCTACGGACAGGCAGCCTCTTTCGCAATTGAGAATCATAATAGATTTTCATTGCTTGAAAAACGCTCGCGACGTTTAGAGCAGCTTCTGGTTACGACCAATATATTCAAGCTCAATTTAAAACTCAACGAGTTGTTTAATGAGATCGTCTGGTCAATAAAGTTCTCCTCAGATTTTAATCTTGTTGCATTGGGATTGATCAGTAAGAAAAGCGGCAATTTGGAAATAAAGGCTGTTGCATGCGATGATAAAATCAAGCAGAATCGACTCTTTGAGATGAGCTTTTTACCGAAACAGTTGATACGTATTTTCCGTGATGAGTACAGAAGGGGAAAATCATACCTTGTCGAGCAACCTGAATCTGTTTTCCGATCGTTCAAGCAGGTGTATTATGGTTCTAATCTGCAAAAAACCAGTGCTCGTGGGTCCTGGCCGATTTGGGGTGTGCTTCTCGTCCCCATTCGTTCAAGGCAGAGCAAGACCATCGGAATACTCATTGCTGATGATCCCGAAGGCTCTCGAATGCCAACCATTGATGACATTCATATACTCGAGATACTGACTGAGCAGTTTGCAATTGCTATTGATAACCGCCACCTGTATGTGCAGGCAAAGCAAAATATTCAGAATACTGGACTGGATGAGACCGAGGTTGAGCCTGATTTTCATGAAAACCCCACTCTGGCGATAAAGCGCATGGCGGAGAGAATATTTAATAAGAAATAGAGATATTCTTTGGAAACACCCCCGTATACTGCCTCTACTTATTCCGAATATCAATTAAGAGTCTAAATGGATAAAATGTATTGACAGAATCCGATTTAATTTACATTATATAAATGTTTATTTATATAAAGGTTTGTTTATATGGACGATGCGTTGAAACTGCAGATATTTTTGCAAACATTGGGTGAGGCGAACCGGCTCAGAATAATCAAGTTTATTGGAAGCGAGGAACGTTCGGTTTCTGAGATCGTACAGGAAATTGGTCTATCTCAACCTCTCGTTTCACACCACCTGCGCATTCTGAGACGGGGGCAGGTACTCGAAACGAAACGAAAAGGACCATTTATATTTTATGAATTGCGCGATAAAAAACTGTTAGATGCGTTGGGTTTGTTTTCTGAAATCGTACATACCCTGGATGAGAGCGGTGTTATCAAGCCGATGTTCTGCTGCCCACCTTGGTGGTTTCGCCATAATAAGAGACGTCATCTTTAAGCAAATGGAGGTAAAACATGAGATTTAATGAGAAAATGATGGATTCAATGATGGACCACATGTCCTCTGAGGAGATGAAAGAGATGATGAACACCATGATGGAGAAGATGATGGGAGGCATGAAAGATGCAATGGGCAAGGAGTTCAAGCCCTGGAAGATGTGTGAGAAAATGATGTCATCGATGACGCAGAGCAACGAGAATGCAACATTCGCAACATCGGAGATTCATGAGCTTTTTCAGGAATGGGCAGGTCAGATTGAAGAAGAAATACTCGTATACCTGAAGGAGAATAGTGCAGCCAACATCGACACCATAGCAAAGAAGTTTAAAATTTCAAAGAAGAGTGTAATATACTTCCTTTCCGACCTTGCCTTGAAGGAACGTATTTCACTGAAGGTGGAAAAAATACTGTAATTCCCTCTCGGACTGAAACGGAATCATCAGGGGACGAAGGTGCTGTCAAGTACCGATGAACGTTTAGATATAAAAATGGCAGGAGGTTGATAATGGAAAGGGCGAAGGTTGTTGCCATAGCTGGAGCATCCTCTGGAGTTGGTAAGGCACTGGCCCTTCGACTTGCAGAACGGGGGTATGTGGTTTCTCTCTGTGCGCGGAGAGAAAATCTTGTTGTTGAAATTGCCCAATCGATCACAAGGAGCGGCGGAAAAGCAATTGGGATTCGTGCAGATATGTCAAGGTGGAAGGAGGCGAAAAGCTTCATTGAGACAACTGCAGAGAAGTTTAACGGGGTGGATGTGCTCATAAACAATGTAGGTGCGGGGATTCGGTTTACCGATTTTGCTACTATGAGTGTAGAAGAGATCGATGAGGGCATTGGCGTCAATCTCATGTCGGTTCTCTACGGTTGTCGAGCGGTGCTTCCAATTATGATAGAACAACACAGCGGGCACATAATTAATACGACTTCAATTTTGGGTAAACGTGCACGGGCAGGATTTTCTGTGTATTCTGCAGGGAAGCACGGAGTCGAGGGATTTTCCCGGTCCCTTTTTAATGAGGTAAAGAAACACGGAATCAAGGTCAGTATTATTGGACCCGCTTTAATTAACACCGAGTGGGCGGCTAAAGCGGGAGTGAAAAAACCGTTGGCTTCAAGTGGTCTCGAACCAGACGATGTCGCCCAGGTGATGCAGCTTTTAATCGAAACTGCGGATAGTTATTCAATCTGGAATATAGATCTCATGGCTCTGAGCCAGATAATCGATCCTCTATGAGATGATGTTCGGGATTGTTCAAAAATATATGAATGGCTAGTTTAAAGGAGAAAAAGCTTTTTCTTGAAGAATCCAAGATAGTGATTGCTCATAAAGGAGAGAGGTTTTGTTGCTAGAATAAAGTTCTCTGATAGTTGCTGAAGAACCTGGTGTAGTTCAAGAATTTGTGCTGCTTTGTGTCGGGCGGCGGCATTATAAAAATACTTGCCATGCTCTTCAAATCCTTCTCTGTTCCATCTTGCAGACAAATTAGATCGAGGTTTGCTTCTGAATAGTTCATCGTAATGTGAGCCGATGTAATCGGGAAAAATCCCTGTCACAAAGAGACATATATCCGCTATTCTTTTATAAGGTCCGAATCGGTGGTCCTCTTCAATCATCTGGCTGTACCTGATGAGGCTGTCAATATCAAAATCACTAAACTTGAGTTTATGCCAGATACCCTTCCGTATTCGAACCGGAATTGTGAAACTGTTTATTTTCACGAAAGAGACTAGCATGTTGGCGAGGTAGATCAGCACTGTTCTTTCATTCATTAGCTCCATAACATTTTTAACGTCGAAGACTGCCATTTGACGACGATTATCCTGTTCAACGGTGTAGGATTGATTTTCTAGTTCGTGTTTTGCTCTGTGGAGAAGGACGGTAAAGAAGAGATAGGGTGATACCTTGATTATCGATTCGGGGTCGTCGAGGAGATATTTAAAGAGTCTATCGTCCCGCAGCATTCCTTCGAGTATATCTTCATCTTCCCTGAGTACACGGATCATTCGTTGCTTGTCTTTAAGTTCAGGGATGACTACCCGTATAATCAGAGAAAGGTCATTGTCGCTCAACATCCATGAACTTCCATTCATGATTGCCAGGCTCCGGTGTAGTGACTAATCCTTTCAATGATAATATAATACACTTCAGGTCAATCTTTTTCTATAATAATTTTTATAGGTGGTTGTCTTTTCGTTTGAGTATGAAAAAAAGAAAAGAGAGGAAGAAAGAGGAACGGTGAACAAAATCGCAGTAACTATGGGTGACCCGTCGGGCATCGGACCCGAAGTTATTTTGAAATGTTACCGTAACAAAAAACTGCTGAAGATGGGAGTTCCTGTGATAATCGGCGATTATGCAGTTTTGGAGAGGGTAAATAATCGTTTGGGGCTTGATCTGTTACTGAAACGGGTCGCAAGCATAGAGGAAAGTGGTTTATATTCAAACGTCGTGCCTGTTATGGATCAAGATGTTGTTACAGATGCATCTCGAGTTCCCATTGGTAGAATTTCCTCTCTTGGGGGAAGTGCAGCGGTTACCTACGTTCGTAAAGCCGTACAGCTTGCTCTCGATAAGGAGGTAACAGGCATTGCAACTGGACCTATTCATAAGGAAGCCCTGCGCAATGCAGGATTCAGCTATATCGGCCATACAGAGATGCTCTCCGAAATGGCAGGCGGAGTAAACAGTGTGACTATGTTCATGGTTGATAGATTGAAAATCTTCTTTCACACACGCCATATGTCACTGAAAATGATGCTGCAATCGCTGGATGTGGATGGTGTATTGGGGAGCATCACTCTTGCCCAGAGGTGCCTCAGGTCTATCGGGCTCGAAAATGGTATTCTGGCTCTCGCTGCCCTGAATCCGCATGGCTCTGACGGTGGATTGTTCGGTACGGAAGAGAGAGATATTCTCATTCCCGCGTGCGAGCGAGCAAGAAAATTAGGAATCACAGTAGAAGGACCAGTCCCGGCTGACAGCGTATTTCACCTCGCATTGCAGGGAAAATACGATGCGGTTGTATCTCTCTATCACGATCAGGGTCATATTGCCTCGAAAACCTACGATTTTCACAGAACCGTTAGTGTGACTCTCGGACTTCCATTTGTTCGCACATCCGTCGACCATGGAACCGCTTTTGACATCGCCTGGAAAGGTGTTGCCAATCATGTGAGCATGGAAGAAGCTATTCGAGCCTGTTTTGAACTCTCACTAAATTACAAACCCGATTTAATATAATTATCATTGCTAAAGTGAAGGAGCTGCGATAACTGAAACAGCTTCACCTAACAGGCCTGAACCTATGCGCTACATGACGATACTTTTCAAAGACTCAAGAATATGATTTTCAATCCTCACATCATCCTCCATTCCAAGAGCCCTTCGATTATTTCCTGAAATCTTCAGCGTTTAGTTTGTATAGCAGTCTGACCGGTATCAATTCATGCTTCTCGACCGCCTGCCACGCCTCACTGATTATCCAGGAAAAGTAGAACGCTGTTACTTCAGCCGTTGGAGAGCATCGGCGTATTCTGGATTGTTCTGCTTCAACTGCGTCGAGCAATGGTACTATAATTGATCCATTTCCAGAAAATTATCCTTACTGCTAAAGATCTTTTTCATTTCCCGCTTCAGTTTCAAACGCTCCATTATGTTCTGGAGGAGTTGAGTGCTCTCCTTGAGCCTCTGTCTGGTATCGGTCATTTGGAGAAATCGCTGTTTTTCTTCAGGAGAGAATCCTTCATTTGCTGCTATAATGAATGAAAACTCTTCCAGTTCCAATCGTGAGATGGAGGCTAGGTCCATACGCTTTCCTGTTACACGGTATAATTCCTCCAACTGTCGTGTTCCATGTCGTGCCAACTCGATGAGGGCATCATCGACAGCATCCTCTTTGTCACGAAAAAACGCAACTCGAGCTTCTATATAGGGCTTCTCTTCACTGAGCTCTTTTATATGAAAACGCTTTTTTCCAGTTGTGAGTATATCCATTCTTCCATCACTGTAACGGTTGAGTATCTGGATTATTTTTGCGGTGCACCCCACGTTCATCAAGCCGTTCTCATCATGATAAACGACACCAAACTCCTTATTTTTTTCTATGCATTCTCCAATCATGAGCTTGTATCGTTCCTCAAAGATGTGCAAGGGTAGAGACATATCTGGCATCAGTACCAGGCCCAATGGGAATAATGGAATGGTTTCTTGTTTCGACATAGTACGAAACTCCAACAGTGTATTTTTAACATAACAGAAATTTAATACTGTTTTATCGCTAAAAGAAATCTGAGCCAAATCTATCTTAAAATATTTCTTATAAATTTCCACCTGAGATTGTGGTTTGCTATTCTGAAGTAGTTCTCAACCAGCATCCGCCTGAATGTTGCATCATTCTCGCAT